>JAHEDN010000038.1 GCA_024641225.1 Burkholderiales bacterium
AGGGCGGGCTGCGCGTTCTCGAACGCATCGACCGCACCGGCGGCGACGTGTTTCACCAACGACCGCAGCTTCGGTGGCCCGACTGGTTGTGGATGACAGTCCGCTCGCTATCGATTTGAGGCGACCGGCTGCCGACGATGAGCCCTGACGAGTACTGCCAGCAGAAGGCCGCGGCGAGCGGCTCGAGCTTTTACTACAGCTTTCTCTTCCTGCCGCCGCAGCAGCGGCGTGCGATTACGGCGCTGTACGCCTACTGCCGCGAGGTCGACGACGTGGTCGACGAAATGCGCGACGCTGGCGTGGCGCAGGCGAGGCTCGACTGGTGGGGCGCCGAGATCGACCGGATGTATGCCGGCCAACCCCAGCATCCGGTCACCCAGGCGTTGGCGCCGCATCTTGCGGCATTCGGCATCCGACGGGACAGCCTGCTGCTCGTGCTCGAAGGCATGGCGATGGACCTGCAGCAGAACCGCTACCTCGACTATGCAATGCTCGCTCGTTACTGTCACAACGTCGCCGGCGTGGTCGGCGAACTGTCGGCCGGCATCTTCGGGGCCGTCGACCCAGGCACCTACGAGTACGCGCGCAAGCTCGGCCTCGCGCTGCAGCTGACCAACATCATCCGCGACGTCGGCGAAGACGCGCGCCGCGGCCGCGTCTACCTGCCTGTCGACGAACTGCAGCGCCACGGCGTCAAAGTCGCCGACCTTCTGGCCGGTCGCTACGTCGACGGCTATCTGCCCCTGATGCGGTTTCAGGCGCAGCGTGCCCGCCGCGCCTACGCCGAGGCCTTTGCTGCCCTTCCGTCCGCCGAGCGGCGGACGCAACGGCCCGGGCTGATCATGGGCGCCATTTACGCGACCCTGCTCGACGAGATCGAGCGCGAGGCCTTCCGCGTGCTGCACCAGAGAATCGCGCTGACTCCACTGCGCAAGCTCTGGATCGCGTCCCGCACCTGGTGGTTCGGTCCTGCCTTCGGGCGTGCGCCCAGCCGGTGAACGCGAAGTGAAGCGTGTCGCCGTCGTCGGCGCCGGCTGGTCCGGGCTGGCGTGTGCACTGGAACTCGCCCACCGGGGACAGGCCGTGGCGCTCTTCGACGCTGCCCCGCAGGCAGGCGGGCGCGCGCGAGCAGTCGGCATCCGGCTCGGCGATCGCGAGTTCATGCTCGACAACGGCCAGCACCTGCTGATCGGCGCGTATACCGAAACCTTGCGTGCAATGGCAGCGGTTGGCGTTCACATCGACCGAGCACTGCTGCGCCTGCCGTTCGAGATCCGCTACCCCGACGGTTTCCTGCTGCGCGCGCCGCGCCTGCCCGCCCCGCTGCATCTCGCCGCGGGGCTGCTCAGCGCCGCCGGTCTGAGCTGGACGGGGCGCCGCCACGCGCTGGCCTCGGTCATGCGCTGGCGCCGGCAGCACTGGCGACTGACCGATGATGTCCCGGCGAGCACGCTGTTCGCCGGCGCGCCCGACGACATCGTGCGCCGAGTGTGGCGGCCGCTTTGCCTGGCGGCGCTAAACGTCGAACCCAGTGACGCCTCTGGGCAGATTCTGCTCAATGTCCTGCGCGATTCGCTTGCCGGTGGTGCGCATTCGGCCGACCTGCTGATTCCCCGCCTGGACCTGACCCGCGCTTTCGTCGCGGCCGCGCTCGAACGACTGCTCGCGAGCGGTGCCGAGCTGCGCCTGCGCAGCGCGGTGCAGGGGCTCGCACGCAGCGACGGCCGCTGGCGCATCGACAGTCGCGGCGGCGCCCTCGCCGTTGACTCGGTCGTGCTCGCTCTGCCACCCGACCGCGCGGCGCAGCTGCTCGTCACTGGGCAACGGCATGAACTCGCCACGACGGTCGAAGCTCTGCAGTCGATCGCGATGGCGCCGATCGCCACGGTGTACCTGCGCTACCCGCCCACCGTGCGGCTGCCGTGGCCCGCCTGCGCGTTGCTCGACGACGCCGCGGGGGGGCGTCATGGCCAGTGGGTCTTCGACCGCGGGCAACTGGACGAAGAAAACGCAGGCGTGCTCAGCGTGGTAATCAGCGCCGCGCAGTCCGCTCTTTCGGCCGGAACGAAACCGCTTGAAGCCCAGATCGCAGCGCAGTTGCGCACCGATCTCGGCTTGCCGGCGCCGCTGGCCAGCACGACGGTCGCGGAGAGGCGCGCGACCATCGTTCCGGTGCCGGGGCTGAAGCGCCCCCCCACCCGGCTCGCCTTGCCGTCGCTGTACCTGGCCGGCGATGCGGCGGCGGGGGACTACCCATCGACGATCGAGGGCTCGGTTCGCGCCGGCGTTGCTGCCGCGCGTGCTTTGCACGCCGACACGCGCGTCGGCTGACGCCGCCGTTACTGCAGGCGCTCGATGGCGTCGGTCAGCCGGTCGACGGCGACGACCGTCATCCCCTCGATAGGACGCTTCGGTGCATTGGCTTTCGGAATGACCGCGAGCGAGAAGCCGAGTTTCGCTGCCTCGCGCAGCCGCTCCTGTCCGCGCGGCGCCGGGCGCACTTCGCCGGCGAGCCCCACCTCGCCAAAGGCCACCAGCCCACGCGGCAGCGGCTTGTTGCGTATCGACGAGACGATCGCGGCGAGCACGGCCAGATCCGCCGCCGGCTCTTCGACGCGCACGCCCCCCACCGCGTTGACGAACACGTCCTGATCGAAGGTGGCGATCCCGGCGTGCCGGTGCAGCACGGCGAGCAGCAGCGCCAGCCTTTGCGCCTCGAGCCCTATTGCCAGTCGGCGCGGATTCGGGACGTGCGCGTTGTCGACCAGCGCCTGGATCTCGACCAGCAGCGGCCGCGTGCCCTCCTGGGTCACGAGCACGCACGATCCCGGCACCTGTGCATCGTGTTGCGACAGGAAAAGTGCTGACGGATTGGCCACGCCGCGCAGGCCGCGATCGGTCATGGCAAACACGCCGAGCTCGTTGACCGCCCCGTAGCGATTCTTCACCGCCCGCACGATCCGGAACGACGAGTGCGGATCGCCCTCGAAATACAGCACCGTGTCGACCATGTGCTCGAGCACGCGCGGACCGGCCAGAGCGCCCTCCTTGGTCACGTGGCCGACCAGCACCAGGCTGACGCCGGACCGCTTGGCGGCGCGAGTCAGTTGCGCCGCGCACTCGCGCACCTGCCCCACCGAGCCCGGCGCCGACTGCAAGTCGGCCGAGTAAACGGTCTGGATCGAGTCGATCACCGCCATCTGGGGCCGCTCCGCCTCGAGAGCGGCGAGGATGCGCTCGAGCGAGATCTCGGCCATCAGGCGCACGCGCTGCCCGTCGACGCCGAGACGGCGCGCCCGCAGCGCCACCTGCGCCGCCGACTCCTCGCCACTGACATAGAGCACCTTCATCCGCTGCGCCATCGCCGCCAGCGCCTGCAGCAGCAGCGTCGACTTGCCGATGCCCGGATCGCCGCCGATCAGGACCACACCGCCGGGCACGACGCCGCCGCCGAGCACGCGGTCGAACTCCGCCAGCCCGGTCGTCTCACGCGGCAGTTCGGTGGCGGCAATCTCGCCGAGAGAGTGCACCTCGGCAGTCGCCGCGATCGACGCGAAGCGGGCTGTCGCCGGCTCCGCCAGCGCCTCGGCGAGCGAGTTCCAGGCATTGCACTGAGGACACTGGCCCTGCCATTTCGGACTGATGCCGCCGCACTCTGCGCAGACGTACTGCGATTTCGGCTTCGCCATCTCAGTTGCGCTCGGCCACCGGAACGCGTCTTGCGAGCGCGCAAAGCAACTCGTAGCCGACCGTGCCGCATGCCTCGGCCACCTCGTCGACCGGGATGTGCGCCCCCCATAGCTCGGCCTCGGCACCGACGTCGACGTGTGGCACGTCGGTGAGATCGACCGTGATCATGTCCATCGATACGCGACCCACCAATGGCACGCGCTGCCCGCCGATCCACACCGGGGTGCCGTCAGGGGCAACCCGCGGATAGCCGTCGGCATAGCCGCAGGCCAGCACGCCGATGCGCGTCGACCGCCGTGCCCGCCAGCGGCTGCCATAGCCGATCGACGCGCCGGCCGCGAGCATTCGCACCGACAGCACCCGCGCCGCGAGCGACATTGCCGGCTTCAGTCCAAACGATGCCGCGGGCCGACCCGCCATGGGCGTCGCCCCGTACAGTGCGATCCCCGGCCGCACCGCATCGCCGCCCACCTGCGGGTGCAGCAGAAGGGCTGCCGAATTGGCGAGGCAGCACGGACCGCTCCAGCTACGGCAGGCGGCCTCGAAAGCGCGCAATTGATCGGAAACTGCCCCCGGGCCGGCGTCGGCATCGTCACGGTCCGCATTGGCGAAGTGCGACATCAGCGCAACGATGCGCACGCCGGGCAGCGCAGCCAGGCGCGCGAGCGATGCCGAGGTTTCCGTCGGCGCGAATCCGAGCCGGTTCATGCCGGTGTCGACCTTGACGTAGACGTCGATCGGCGCCCGCGGCCGGAACGCAGCCAGCATCTCGATCTGCGCCCGGTGGTGAATGACAGCGGTCAGTTGCAGTTCATCGATGGCAGGAAGGTCGTCCGCCGTGAACAAGCCTTCGAGCAGCAGAACGGGCTTGCGCCAGCCGCCTTCGCGCGCCCGCGCCGCCTCGTCGAGATCGAGCAGCGCCAGGCCGTCGGCATCGGCGAAGCCGCGCAGCGCACGCTCGATGCCGTGGCCGTAGGCATTGGCTTTCACCACGGCCCACACCTTGCGTGCACCGGCGTGACGCCGAGCAACGGCAAGGTTGTGTCGCAAAGCGGCAAGGTCGATGGTGGCGAGTATCGGGCGCGGCATCGGCAGGCACGACAAAGCGCGCAGCATAAGGTCTGGCAGGCCGGCGCACGTACCCGCGAGTGCGCGTGATATAACGCCCGCGCCCTTCGCCAGTCCATCACCCGCGACGCCTTCCATGCCCAGTCCGCCCCGGCGATGAAGCGCGGCTTCTACACCATCATGGCCGCGCAGTTCCTGTCGTCGCTGGCCGACAACGCACTGCTGATCGCCGCCATCGCGCTGCTGCGCGACATCGACGCGCCCGAGTGGATGACGCCGATGCTCAAGCTGTTCTTCTTCGTTTCGTACGTGGTGCTCGCCGCGTTCGTGGCCGCCTTCGCGGACTCGATGCCAAAGGGCCGCGTGATGATGGTCAGCAACCTGATCAAGGTCGGCGGCTGTCTTCTGATGCTGTTCGGTGCGCACCCCCTCGTCGCCTACGCGCTGGTCGGGCTCGGCGCGGCCGCCTACTCGCCGGCCAAGTACGGCATCCTGACCGAACTGCTGCCGCCCGAGAAGCTCGTCGTCGCCAATGGTTGGATCGAAGGACTGACCGTCGTGTCGATCATCCTCGGCTTCGTGGTCGGCGGCGTGCTGGTCGCCCCAACGGTCGCCGCGAGCCTCCTGTCATTCGATTTTCCGGTCATCGATACCCAGGTCGACCAGGCCGGCGAGGCGGCGGTCGCGACGATCGCTTTCATCTACATTGCCGCCGCTCTGGTCAACCTGCGCATCCCGGACACGGGCGCGCGCTACGCGCGGCACTCGCGCAACCCGCTGCGGTTGCTGGCGAGTTTCGGGCGCTGCGTCAGCACGCTCTGGCGCGACAAGCTCGGGCAGATCTCGCTTGCGGTGACGACGCTCTTCTGGGGTGCGGGCGCGACGCTTCAGTTCATCATCCTGAAGTGGTGCGAAACGGTCCTCGGCATGTCGCTGTCACAGGGCGCGATCATGCAGGCGGTCGTGGCCATTGGCATCGCGATCGGCTCGATCACGGCGGCGGTCAGAGTTTCACTGAAGCGCTCGCTGTCCGTGCTGCCGGTCGGCGTCGTCATGGGGCTGGTGGTGTGCTCGATGGCGTTGATCGACTTCTCGCGGCTGCCCGGCGGCGGGCTGACCGTGGGCGCAACGACCATCACATGGGCGATGTGGCTCGCGGCAGCGCTGATGGTCGTCGTCGGCGCGCTGGCGGGCTACTTCGTCGTGCCGATGAACGCGCTGCTGCAGCACCGCGGCCACGTCCTGCTATCGGCCGGCCATTCGATTGCCGTGCAGAACTTCAACGAGAACCTGAACATCCTCGTGATGCTGGGCGTCTACGCGCTGCTCATCGCGCTCGACCTGCACATCGAAACGATCATCATCTTCTTCGGCGTCTTCGTCAGCGCCGCGATGGCGCTGGTGATGGTGCGCCACCGCTACAACCAGCGGCAGTTCGACTCAACCTCGCTGATCGGCCAGGCCAAGCACTGACCGCGCCTGCGTTACGCCCGGCTGGCGGCCGCGGCCTCGACGTCGAGCGCCAGGCACAGATCGGCCCACGACTTGGCCTTGTCGGCGAGGTTGCGCAGCAGATAGGCGGGGTGATAGGTGACGATCGCCGGCACCTCGCCATCCCCCACGCGAAGCCGGTGGACGCGGCCACGCAGCGCTGAAATCGGCGCATCGGTGCGCAGGACCGCCTGCGCGGCGAAGCGGCCCATGACCAGCACCAACTGCGGCCTGACCAGTTCGATCTGCCGAAGCAGAAACGGCTCGCAAGCAGCGACCTCGTCCGGCTGCGGGTTGCGGTTGCCCGGCGGCCGGCACTTCAGCACGTTGGCGATGAACACCGACTGACTCGCATCGGCCCGCCGCGAGCGTCCGATCGATGCCAGCATGTTGTCGAGCAGGCGCCCCGCCTGCCCCACGAAAGGCTCGCCGCGCGCGTCCTCTTCGGCGCCCGGGGCCTCTCCGATGAGCATCCACGGCGCCGTCCGGCTGCCGACGCCGAACACGGTCTGCGTACGGGTCTTGCAAAGGCTGCAGGCCGTGCAGGCGGCCACTGCCGCCTCGAGTTCGTCCCAGGCCATGCCGGCGATCGCCGCGGCCCGCGCGGCGGCGGAGTGGCCTTCGAGCGTCGACGCATCGACAGGCGACCGCGCGCTCGCCGCAGCCGCGCCATCGACCACGTCATCGCGAAGCACCCATTCGGGGCCGAGCCCCATCGCCAGCCAAAGTGCCGCTCGACGCCGATCGAGGCTCATCGGTGTCCGTTCCTCGTTGGCGGCTGACCGCCTGCACGCGTCACGGGCGCCCAGATCAAAGCGACACCCGCATGACGACCGCGTCTTCGCGCCCGTCCCGCGCCGGGTAATAGCCGCGCCGGGTGCCGATGCGCACGAACCCGTAGCGTTCGTACATCTTCTGGGCGGCCACATTGGTTGGCCTGACCTCGAGCAGCATCGAGCGGGCGCCGTAGCTGCGCGCGTTCTCGGCCATCGCCTCGAGCATTCGCCAGCCGAAGCCGAAACGCTGGCACGACGGCGCCACGGTCAGGTTCAGCAGGTGTGCTTCGTCGAGCGCGATCATCACGACGGCGTAAGCGATCAGGCCTTCGCTCGTGTCGCGCATCGTCCAGGTACTGTGGCCGGCGCGAAGCGAATCGATGAAATTACCGTGCGTCCAGGGAAACTCGTAGGCCGCCTGCTCGATCGCGAGCACTTCGGCCAGGTCCTCGGGCCGCATCGGCTCGATCCGCTCGGCCGGCTCGCGCAGCACCGCACTCACGCTGCCACCTTCGCCCTGCGGGCTGTCCCAACGAGGGGGAGCGAGTGCCTTCGGAGCGGCCGGGCGGCACTCATGTGGCCCCCTTCGCCCTGCGGGCTGTCCCCCCCGAGGGGGAGCGAGTGCCTTCGGAGCGGCCGGGCGGCACTCATCGGCCCGCCAGGGCCGCGGCGGCGCGGCGTTCGTCGACGGTCAACGCAACGCGATCGCGGACATAGATCGGCGCCGCGAGTTCCGGTGCCACCGCGCGTCCGCGCGCAAACTCGATGGCTGCCAGCACGGCGATGGACGCGGCGCTGGCGCGGGCGTCCGGCGCCGTCGTGCAATCGAGTTCTGCCATGACCTCGGGGAACGAGCGCAGGGCGTTGCCGGCAACCAGGTCGGGCGCATGTCGACGGCACAGTTCGGCCAGGCCTGCGGCCGCAACCAGCGCGGGCGCCGCCGCCTCGTTCAATGTGCCGCCGTCGACCGAATACACGGCCCAGTAGGCCTCCTGCATTCGCGCATCGATCGTCGCGAGGACGCGGCCCGCAATGCGCTCAGCCGAATACGCTGCCAGCGCCAGTGCCGCCAGATTGCCGATCGCCACGACGGGCTTGCGCGCGCCGAAGGCAAGCCCCTGCGCGACACCGCAGGCGATTCGCAGTCCCGTGAATGCCCCGGGCCCGGCACCAAAGGCGATCGCGTCGCAGTCGCTCAACTGCATGTCCGCTTCGCGCAGCAGCGCGTCGACCATCGGCAGTATCCGCTCCGAGTGCTTCTGCCCGACGGGCTCCGCACGCTCGATGATCCGCTCGCCACGAGCCAGCGCGACCGAACAGACTTCGGTCGCGGTATCGATGGCGAGCAGGGTCGGTTGCACGTTGGGGCTCACGCGCCGCAGCGGTGAGCGGCAGCGATCAGCAGGTGTCGCGCATTCTAGTGAGCCGGCGGTTCCCCGGCACCGGCGGCTCCCCGGCCGGCTTGCCACCGACCCTGGAGGACGTCATTCGCGGCGCATGCGCCGTTCGCGCTCGGCCTCGAGTCTCTCCCGCCGCAGGCGATGGGCTTCGCGAATCTGCTCGCGCATCTGCAACCGCTGCTCCGGCGTCATCATCATGCGCGGCTGGCCCTCGCCCTGCCCACCGTTTTGCCGCGGCGGCCAGGGCCCGATGGCGCTGTCGGGACCGCCCGGCGCAAGCCGGTCGCGCATCGCGCGCCGCTCATTGGGCTCCAGGCCGCGCCAGACATCGACTTTCTGCTCCGGCGTCAGCGCGCGCCACAGCTGCTCGCGCTGCTCGGGGGTCAGCAATTGCCAGAGGCTGCTGCGTGGCGGAGCGCTCGGTCCGGGCACGGTCTCGCGCGGTGGCGGCTGCGCGCCCGCTGCAGCGACGGCAATCAGCAAAACGATGGCGGGAACGATGCGCTTCATAGGTCGTCTGTGGTCGAGCCGCAGCATCGGCTGCAATGCTCGTGCCAGGCGACATCATCGCCCCGCCGCGCGGTAAATTCTGTAACAGTTTGCGAACCACGTCGGCGGCCCCGGCGGTGGTTCGTAGCATCGCGATACACGAACATCGACCGGTATTGCCGAGGGGGACAGATGGGCGCACCGCAGGGCGCAGAGGACGGATCGCCGCAGGGCGAGCGTCGAGCGGGACGGGTGAGCGCCGCGTACGGTTTCCGGCGAGAATCCGCGACAGCAGCACGAGGGTGACCCGATGACCCGTTCCGGTCCGCCGAAACTGATGGTGGTCGACGACGACCCGCGCATCCGCGAACTGCTGCGGCGCTACCTGACCGAAAACGGCTTCGCCGTGTCGACCGCCGAAAGCGGCGCTGCCATGAACCGCCTGTGGCAGCGCGAGCGCTTCGACGTGCTGATTCTCGACCTGATGCTTCCTGGCGAGGACGGGCTTTCGATCCTGCGGCGGCTGCGTGGCGCTAGCGATCCCACACCCGTGATCATGCTGACCGCGAAGGGCGAAGACGTCGATCGCATCGTCGGACTCGAGATGGGCGCCGATGATTACCTGCCCAAGCCTTTCAATCCGCGTGAACTGCTGGCCCGCATCCACGCGGTGCTGCGCAGGCGCAGCCCCGACGAGGCGCCCGGGGCCCCGGCGCAGGAAGCGCAGAGAGTCAGCTTCGGCGACTTTGTGCTCGACCTGTCGACACGACAGCTGACCCGCAATGGCGAGCCGGTGGCGATCACCACCGGCGAGTTCGCGGTGATGAAAGCCTTCGCCCGCCACCCGAGAGTGCCGTTGTCGCGCGAGAAGCTGATGGAAATGGCGCGCGGCCGCGAGTACGAGGCCTTCGACCGCAGCCTCGACGTGCAGATCTCGCGCCTGCGCAAGCTGATCGAGCCGGATCCTTCGAAACCGAAGTTCATCCAGACCGTCTGGGGCCTGGGCTACGTGTTCATCCCAGACGGCCAGAACTGACCGTCGCTGCGGCAGGTGAAGTCTCTTTCTCCGCCGGGCCTGTTCTGGCGCACCTTCCTGCTGATCCTGCTGCTGCTGGTCGCCAGTTCGGCTGCCTGGGTGCAGAGCTTCCGCCTATTCGAGCGCGAGCCGCGCGCGCAGCAACTGGCAGAGCAGTTGATCTCGATCGTCAACATCACGCGCAGCGCCCTGCTGTATTCCGATCCGATCACTCGTCCGGCGCTGCTGACCGAACTCGCCGACAGCCAGGGCATCCGCATCGTTCCGCTCGAGCAGTCGGACCGGGTGCGTCCCTTTTCCGACAGGCCGGTCGCCCGCCGGGCGAGCGAGCGAGTGATGAGTACGCTCGGCCCGCGGACGCGGCTCGCCGCCGAAGTCAACGGCGTATCGGGCATCTGGGTCAGCTTCGCCATCGATTCCGACGAGTACTGGGTGGTGATCGAGCGTGACCCGCTGGCGCGCAACATCGGCACGCAGTGGATCGGCTGGGCAGTGATCACCGCGATCGCCTCGCTTCTCGGAGGCGTGGCGATCACACGCGTGGTCAACCGGCCGCTCGCCCGCCTGTCGCTGGCGGCGCGTGAACTGGGCGCCGGGCAGACGCCGGAGCCGCTGCCGCAGAGCGGGCCGACCGAAATCGCCACCGTCAACGCCAGCTTCAATCGCATGGTCGCCGACCTGGCGCAGGCAGGCCGCGACCGGACGCTGCTGCTGGCCGGCATCTCGCACGACCTGCGCACCCCGCTGACCCGCTTGCGGCTGGAGATCGAACTCAGCGACATGCCGGCGGAGGCGCGCGCCAACATGGTCGCCGACCTCGAGCAGATGGACCAGATCGTCGCCCAGTTCCTCGACTACGCCCGCAGCGAACCGCAGGCGCCGAAGAGCGACGTCGACCTGTCGATACTCGTCGAGCAGGCGATCGCCGCCAGCCGGCTCGACCGTGACCGATCGGTCCGGATCGAGCGCAGCATCGAGGGAGGCGTGCGCGTTCAGGGTCTGGCCATCGAGCTGGCACGCGCGCTGGCCAACCTGCTGACCAACGCCGATCGCTACGGACGTGATCCCGACAGCGGTCGCCTCGAGCTCGCCATGGGGCTGCGCCGCACTCCGCGGGAAGCGATCATCGAAATTGCCGATCACGGCCCTGGCGTTGCCCCGGAACAGATCGACCAGTTGCCACGGCCGTTCGTGCGCGGCGAAAGCGCTCGCACCGGGGTCGCCGGAGCCGGCCTCGGCCTGGCGATCGTTGCGCGCGTCGCGCGCCTGCACGGCGGCACCCTGGCCCTGAGCGCGAATGCGCCGCGCGGACTGCGTGCCACCCTGCGCCTGCCGCTCGCCGGATAGCCGGGCGAGACGCCTGGTCGCGGCCGCGACTCGCCCTCGATCAGGCGGCCGTGCCTTCTTGTTTTACGAGCAGCGCCACCGCCTGCGCGGCGATGCCTTCGCCGCGCCCGGCAAAGCCGAGGTGTTCGGTGGTCTTGCCCTTGATGCCGATCGCCGCTTCGCTCAAGCCGAGTGCCGCCGCGATCCGCTTCTGCATCAGCGGCACGTGTGGCGCGATCTTCGGCTGCGCAGCGATGACCACCGCATCGATGTTCGCGACCTCCCAGCCTGCCGACCGCACGGCTTGGGCGGCGATGCGCAGCAGGTCGAGGCTGTCGGCGTTCTTGTGCCGTGCGTCGCTGTCCGGAAACAT
>JAHEDN010000039.1 GCA_024641225.1 Burkholderiales bacterium
CGCTGGTGATCCATGGCGAATTCGACGAGACGATTCCGCTGGCGCATGTCTTCGAATGGGCGCGACCGCAGGACCTTCCGGTGGTCGTGCTACCCGGCGCCGATCATTTCTTTCATCGCCGGCTGTCAACGCTGAAAAGGCTGGTCTGCGAGCATGTGCTGGCGCGTCGCGTGCACGGGTGACGGAAGGCGACAGCGTCCACTAAAATTGGTCTCCGGGGCTGCGCAGCGGACCCGTAGTGGTCCGGTCTTGCGATTTGAATTTCAGTCGCACGGCCGCGCGATCTTCTGCGACGATAGCCACGCGGGTTGCTCCGCTGACTGAAGAAGAACTCAATGGCTGACCTGCGCATATTCGGCAAGACACCCAAGGGCACCGAGGAACTCGCCTCACGCAGCGGCGCGCTGTCGATGGCCCAGCGCCGGCTGTTGATCCTCGTCGACGGCGTGCGCGACGCCGCGCAGCTGGCCGCAATCGTGCCGTCGGCTTTCGACGAATCGCTCACTGTGCTCGAGGAGGGCGGCTATATCGTGCTGGTCGGCCAGAGCGCGCGTGGCGCGGACGCCGCGCCGACCCCATCGATGTCGATTCCCGTATCGGAAATGACCACGGTGCACGAGGCCAGGCAGCGTGCTGCGCAGGAAGTGAAAGACCTCCTCGGCCCGTCGGCTCAAGCGCTGGCCCAGGCCATGGAAGCGGCCGACCGCGGCGACGAGCTTCGGCCTCTGGTCCGCGAGGCCGAGCGGCTGATCGCCAGCGCCCACGGCGAGGCCGAGGCGCAGGCCTTCATCATCCGCATCCGGCGCCGCTGAGACTGCCTGCGCCGCGCCGCTACCATAGCGGCGTACCCTGCGCCGCCTAACCCGGGCGGCGCCACACAGAGCAAGGACGACCATGGACTGGCCGCAGTCAACCTGCTACCTGAACGGTGAATGGCTGCCTCTGGCCGAGGCGAAGATCTCGGTGCTCGACCGCGGCTTCATCTTCGGCGACGGTATCTACGAAGTAGTGCCGGTCTACTATCGCAGGCCGTTCCGCCTCGACCATCACCTGGCCCGCTTCGAGCGCAGCACGCGCGAGATCGGGCTGGCCAATCCGTTCGACCGCGCCGGCTGGAGCGCGATGGTCGACGGGCTGATCGATCGGTGCGGCGACCAGAACCAGTTCATCTACTGGCAGGTCACTCGGGGCGTGGCCAAGCGGGACTTTGCGTTCCCCGCCGGCACGCCGCCGACCGTGTTTGCGATGAGCTCGCCTTTCACGCGGCCGTCACGCGAGCAGCGCGAGCAGGGCCTGCGCGCCGTCACCCGCGCCGACGAGCGCTGGCTGAGGTGCGACATCAAGTCGGTGTCGTTGCTTGGTGCGGTACTGGCACGGCAGTTCGCGACCGAGCACCACGCCGACGAAGTCGTTCAGTTCCGCGATGGCTCGCTCACCGAAGGCTCGTCAAGCAACATGTGGGTAGTGCGCAACGGCACCGTGATCGCGCCACCGCGTGACCGGCTGATCCTCGAGGGCATCCGCTACGGCTTCGTCGCCGAACTCTGCGATCGCACCGGCACGCCGTTCGAGGTGTGCCGCCTGCGGCAGGAAGAGGTGAAGGGCTGCGACGAACTGATGCTCACCTCGGCCACGCGCGAGATCCTGCCCATCGTCACGCTGGACGGCAAGCCCGTCGGCAGCGGTCGGCCAGGCCCTGTGTACGGGAAGCTGCGCGCCGCTTACGACGCCGCCATCGAGGCGCTACGCGATTGATGACAGGCAACGCCGGCGAATCGCCGCTCGTCTTTCCGACGCCTTTTCCGATCAAGGTGATGGGGCGGCGGGTCGACAACTTTGCACAGACGATCGTCGAAGTCGTCCGCGAGCATGCACCCGACTTCGATGCCGCCACGCTGGAACTGCGCGCTTCGCGCGAAGGCAATTACCTGTCGGTCACGGTGACCATCAACGCCACGTCGCGCGAGCAGCTCGACAACCTGTATCGCGCGCTGACGAGCCACCCGCTGGTCAGGGTGGTGCTGTAGCGAGGGCGCGGCCGATGGCCGGGTCACCTGTCGTGCGCGACCTTGGCCGCGCCGAGTACCTGACGACCTGGCAGGCGATGCGCGAGTTCACCGCGCAGCGCGGCCCGGAGTCAGCCGATGAACTGTGGCTCGTCGAGCACCCGCCGGTGTTCACGCTCGGCCAGGCCGGACGCCGCGAGCACCTGCTCGACCCAGGCGAAATCCCGGTCGTGGCGACCGACCGCGGCGGCCAGGTCACTTACCACGGACCGGGACAGGTGGTCGTGTACACGCTGATCGACCTGCGCCGGCTCGGCATCTTCGTCAGGGAACTCGTCTACCGGATCGAGCAGTCGGTGATCCAGACGCTCGACCAGTCCGGCATCGCAGCGCAGCGAGTGCACGGCGCGCCGGGCGTCTACGTGCAGGATCCGGCTTCGCGCGCCGGTGGCGGGCTGGCCGGATTTGCCAAGATCGCCGCGCTCGGCATCAAGGTGAGCCACGGCTGCAGCTACCACGGTGTGGCGCTGAACGTGGCGATGGATCTCGAGCCATTCAGCCGAATCGACCCTTGCGGCTATGCAGGTCTTCCGACGGTCGACTTGTCTACACTTGGCGCTTCTATCAGTTGGCGCGACGCCGCCGATCGCCTGACCGGCCGGCTCGTGCAGCATTTCACCCGATGAGCAGCGACATCCCTTCCGCGACACCGCCAAAGGACCCGTTCGCCAAGAAGAAAGGCGAGGCGAAGACGGCGCCGGTGTTCAAGAAGTTCCCGCTGAAGCTGGCATCCGAGCCACTGCCGGCACGCAAGCCGGACTGGATCCGCGTTCGCGCCGGCTCGCCGACGACGCGCTTCTACGAGATCAAGGACATCCTGCGCAACCACCGACTGCACACGGTGTGCGAGGAAGCGTCGTGCCCGAACATCGGCGAATGCTTCGGCAAGGGAACGGCCACCTTCATGATCATGGGCGACAAGTGCACGCGCCGCTGCCCGTTCTGCGACGTCGGGCACGGCCGCCCCGATCCGCTCGATGCCGAAGAACCGCTGAACCTGGCGCGCACGATCGCCGCCCTGAAGCTGCGCTACGTCGTGATCACCTCGGTCGACCGCGACGACCTCAAGGACGGCGGCGCGCAGCACTTCGTCGACTGCATCAGCGCCGTGCGCGAACTCGCACCGGCAACGAGCATCGAAATCCTGGTGCCCGATTTCCGCGGCCGGCTCGAGCGCGCACTCGCCATCCTGGAGGCGGCACCGCCGGACGTGATGAACCACAACCTCGAAACCGTGCCGCGGCTGTACCGCGAGTCGCGGCCGGGATCCGACTACGCGCACTCGCTTTCGCTGCTGCGCGAGTTCAAGCGCCGCGCGCCCGGCGTGCCGACCAAGAGCGGGCTGATGGTCGGCCTGGGCGAGACCGACGACGAGATCGTGCAGGTGATGCGCGACCTGCGCGCGCACGATGTCGATATGCTGACCGTCGGCCAGTACCTCGCGCCGAGCAACCACCATCTGCCGGTGCGCCGCTACGTCACGCCGGCCACTTTCGCGATGTTCGAGCGTGAGGCGCAGGCGATGGGCTTCACGCATGCCGCGGTCGGTCCGCTGGTGCGCAGTTCGTACCACGCCGATGCGCAGGCGCACGCGGCGGGCGTCGTCTGAAGTCCGTCGATGGCCGAAGTGCCGAACTGGCTGGCCGGCGCGGTCACCGTGGCAGCGCTGGTCGGCTTTGGGATCTTTCTGTATCCATGGCTGCTTGCGCGCCGCTACGGTGCGGTCGCCGTGACGGCGAGCACCGTGGCGCTGACTGTGCTGTTCTTCCATTTCGACAGCGGCAGCGCTAACGCTGCCGTTTCAGCCGCCCTCGCCTTGCTGTGGGCGGTCGCCCCGGCGGCGGTGGGAGTCCTCGTCTTCCGTCTGCAACGCGGCTGATCGGCTGGCCCCGGCACGGGCACGCGATCAGGAGATCTGCGGCGGGCTCGGTTGCCGCGCAGCCCCTTCATCGCCGCTCTCACCGGCTTCGCGCGCTGCCGCGGCGCCCGCCTCGCCGAGCAGCTGCGGCGGCAGCGGCGCATCGAGCGAGGCGCAGATCGTGCGCAGGCAACTGGCGGCCTTCCAGTGGGTCTGTCCGTCGATGAACGCCACCGCGGTGCAGGCCTTGATCACCCTCGGCTTCACGAGCGGCGCGAGCTGGTTCAGCCGATCGAGCGCGCGCGACACCGCATCGAGCTCGATCGCTTCGATCGGCACCCTCGGCGGATCGATGCCGGACAGCAGAAGCACGCCGGCGTTGTACGCGCGTTCCGGACCCTCGGGGAGCCGCACGCTGGCCAGCAGCGACATCACCAGCCCGACCTCGGCCGCAAGCGGCTCCAGACTGGTAAAGCGCACCGGCGCCGGCCGGTGCGCGTCGCGGCCGGCGCGGCGCTTCAGCACCGTGAACAGCAGGAACTCGTGCAACGTGACACGGCCGTCGGCAGCGATCAGTCCGTGCGCCAGCAGCAGGAGCCGTTCGCGTACCGGGACCGCAAGCTTCAGCAGCGTCGGCCCGGCGCGGTCGAGCAGTTGCAGACGCAGCCCTGGCGGCAGTCGCTGGACATCGTCGTGCAAGGCATCGACCCGCTGCGCAGCATCGGTGCCATAGGCCTCGGCCACCAGCTGCCGCTGCTGTCCTGAGAACGGCCTGTCCTTCTCGATCAGCATGGCCAGCACGACGAGCTGCGCCTGCGAGCTGTCAACCAGCGCCGCCTCGAGTTCCGCCTCTCCCGGCAGCTTCATGACCGCCTGCGCGACGGCATGACCATCAACGTGGGTCACGCCGATCGATCGCTCCAGTTCTGCGCCGCGTGCCGGTTCTGCCACGAGCGCCGCAACCGGGCTGAGCCCGTAATCGATCTCGACGGCGCCGCCGGTTGCCGGCCCTATCGCCGCCGGCGCTGGCGATGACCCGGCCTCACCCAGCGCCTCCGCCAGCGGCAGTTCGTGCGCCGGCAGCATCGGCAGCGCCCGCCCATAGATCCTCTGGATGCGCCCAAGCAGCGGCGGATGGGTCGCGAACAGACCGGACACGAAGCTCGGCTTCGCAGCGCCGAGGAACAGGTGCGATAGCGTTTCCGCGTTCG
This sequence comes from Burkholderiales bacterium, assembly GCA_024641225.1. Taxonomy (GTDB): domain Bacteria; phylum Pseudomonadota; class Gammaproteobacteria; order Burkholderiales; family Burkholderiaceae_F; genus JADJWR01. The sequence goes on from JAHEDN010000039.1 coordinate 5,136, forward strand.
GATGTCCGATGCCGCTGCCGGGCTGGCCCGGCTGCGTCAGGCCGCCGATCTTGCGCAACGCGCCGCCGATGCCGTCCGGATTGCGGGTGAACTGCACGCTGCTCGCATCGGCCAGGTATTCGCGCTGTCGCGACACCGCCGCCTTGATCAGACGACCGAAGAACACGCCGACATAGCCGATGATCCACAGTGCCACACCGGCGGCCATCAGCACCGCCACCCCGCCACGGCTGTCGCGACTGCCGCGGCCGATCTCCATCATGAAGCGGCCGAACATCGACAGCATCAGCAGCCCGAAGAGGACCCCGATCAGGCGGATGTTCAGGCGCATGTCACCGTTCAGGATATGGCTGAATTCGTGCCCGATCACACCCTGAAGTTCGTCCCGCGTCAGCCGCGCGAGCGTGCCGCGCGTAACTGCGATCACGGCGTCGTGCAGCGAGTGTCCGGCGGCAAACGCATTGATCGACATCTCGTTGTCCATCACGTACACGCGCGGCACCGGCGTGCCGGAAGCCAGCGCCATTTCCTCGACCACGTTGACGAGCCGCCGCTCGAGCAGGTCGCGCGTCGACGAGTCGACCCGGCGCGCGCCGATCATCCGCGCCACGGCTTCGCCGCCGCTGGCCAGCCGCGCCGTCTCCCACCAGGTGCCGGCACCGATCATCAGCAGCGTGACCAGCGTGTTGGTCAGGTAGAAACCGCGCGGCAGCGGCGGCGAGAAGACGCCGAGGTAAAGGAACGTTGCCACCGCGTTGACCGCCAGCACGATCGCGATCACCGCCAGCGTGAACAGGACGATCAGCCGGCGACTGACCCGACGCGCGGCTTCCTGATGCTCGAAGAAATTCATCGCGGCCGGTCAGGTCCGGGGCTCGGAGCCAAGGGCGCGGGGAGCGACGGAGAGAGGCAGCATGCCCGGTCTCCGCGCACTCCGTGTGACTTGCGACTTCACCCGCTCGGCGAGGCCGCCGGCCGCGGTGTCAGAACTGCACCTTGACCGGTTTCTTCTCTTCCGCGCTCTCGGTAGCCGCCAGCAGCTCCGCGTGCCGGAACGAGAACGCGCCGGCAATGATGTTGCTGGGAAACTGCTCGACCGCGGTGTTGTAGCTCATGACCGAGTCGTTGAACGCCTGTCGCGCGAAGGCGATCTTGTTCTCGGTGCTGGTCAGCTCCTCGGAAAGCTGCATCATGTTCTGGTTGGCCTTCAGGTCCGGGTAGGCCTCGGCCAGCGCAAACAGCTTGCCCAGCGCGCCGGTCAGCAGCCCCTCGGCCGCGGCCAGGCCCTTGATCGCTCCCGCGTCGGCCGGATTGGCCGCGGCAGCGGAGTTGGCAGCAACAGCGCCGGCGCGGGCCTTGATCACCGCCTCGAGCGTCTCGCGCTCGTGCTTCATGTAGGCCTTGGCGGTCTCGACCAGATTGGGGATCAGGTCGTAGCGGCGCTTAAGCTGCACATCGATCTGCGCGAACGCGTTCTTGAACACGTTGCGCAGGCTGACCAGCCGGTTGTAGGCGCCGATCACCCAGAAAACCACCACCGCGATCAGGCCAAGAAAGATGATCCAGCCCATGCCGTCCCCTCCTCGTGGTTCGCGCGGTCCGCGGAGCGGCCGCAGGCGTCGCGGCGGACTATAAGAGAATCCGCCGGCCGTGCAATGAATTTGTGGCCGGCGTCACGGTTGTCAAAGGCCGCCCGTCCGGTCCTGGGCGCGCCCGCACATCCGCGTCACTTGGGCTGCGCATCGGCCGGCGGCTTGGCGTCCAGCGCGCGGACTTCCTGATCGCTGAGGTAATCGAAGTACTTGACCACCCGCTGAGCTCCCGTGACGCGACTGGCGGCACGCGCGGCGGCGTCGCCTTCACCCTGCGTGAGGCGGCCCATCAGGTAGACGACGGCGCGCTCGGAAACAACCTTGATCGCACCGCTCGGCACGTCCGGGGCCTGCAGCAGCGCAGCCAGCACCTTGGATGTCAGCGCCGTGTCGAAATTGCGGTTGCTGAGGGTCGACAGGCTGCCGACATGCAGCTCGTTCAGCACGGCCGAGACGTTTTCCGATTTCCGCGCAATGGCCTCCGCGTCCTGCTTGGCCTGCTCGGTGGTCACTTCGCCGGTCAGCAGAACGCGCTGGTTGTAGCTGGTGGTGCTGATATGGGCGCGGTCGCTCGGAAACTTGTCGCCGAAAGCCTTGATGAGCCGCAGTTCGATCGCCTCGTCCTCGAGCTGGATTCCCGGCGAGCGGCGGTCGCTGGCGACCATCGCACCGCCGGCGACCGCGCCGCCGATGACCAGCGGCGCGCAGCCGCCTGTTAGAGACAACACGGCGGCGGCCGCCATTGCGACCAGCGCGATGCGCCGAGTATTGAACATCATGCTTGCTCCCATGTAGCGGTCAGTCGGCAGTGAACGCATCCCTGATCCAGTCGCGGATTCCGTCACCGTCCGCGGTAATTACGTCGAAACGGCAAGGCGGCGGCTCGCTGCGCGCGCCGAAGCGCTGAACCAGGAAGTGCCGCGCGGCGCGCACCAGCTTCCGGCGCTTGAATACATCGACGCTGCCATCTGCACCGCCGAAGCCGTCGCTGCGACGCATGCGCACCTCGACGAAAACGAGCGTGCCACCATCGTCGGCAACGATGTCGATTTCGCCCTCGCGAAAGCGGACATTGCGGGCGAGGATACGGCAACCGGCGTTCTCCAGCCTCGTGCAGGCATCAGCCTCCGCAGCGTCGCCGGCAAGCTGGCGCGCCGTGGTCGTGCCGGGGCGGGCGTGATTGCGCCGGCGCAGGAAGCTCATCGCAGCACGTCCCTCCTTTCAGCCTTGCCGTTCACGAAGACCGCAAGTGACGGCGACCGTTCAATGCGGCCCGCAAGCGCGGGGTCGATGCGCAATCTCCCGGTGACACCATCCAGTTCGAAACGCCGCGTGCCCCGCAGCCGCTCGGCGGCAATGCGGTAAGCGTCGATGCCAAGCGCGTACAGCCGCTCCAGTTCCGCGCTATACGGCGTGGCCGGGCGCGGATAGACCATCACCGCCGGATGGTCGGGCTCGAGCAACCAGGGCATGTCGACGAAGGCGATCCCCTCGAGATCCTGCGCGAGTCCGATCGCCGACTCGTCGGACAGGTGGATACGCGAGGTTGCCACCACGATCGCCTCGGCCGGGAGCCAGGGGCGCACCGTCGCTGCCTCGCCTGCATCAAGCGCCAGCAGGATCGCCTGCCATGGCTGCGCTTCGAGCTTTTTGGCCAGCTCCGTCAAACGCACCTGCTTAAGCGAAAGCTCGATTGTCTCGACGCGCCGGCCCTGCTCTCGCACTTCGTCGACGAACGCAGCCCCGGTGCGGCGCTCGAGGCCGCCGCTCCCGATGATCACCGCGAAGGGCTCCGACCCGCTAGTGGCGCCCGTCGCCAGTGGCCCGCGCACCAGCGCACGCACCACGCTCCTCGCCTCATCCTCAACGCGCAGGCCTAGTGCGAGCATCGACGACGGAAGCGGAGCATCACCTGCCGGCACGTTCAGCGCCAGCACCGGCAAGCGCGTCTCGCCGGCGCGCGCCAGCGCATCGACTGCGTCACGCGTTAGGGGGCCGACGATCATGCGTGCCCCGCGCCAGGCCGCCGCCTCGATCGCCGCCATCACCGCCGCCGGCGTCTCGTCGGTGTCGCGTGACTCGATCGCCATCGGCGCCCCTGCGGCAGCATGCGCGGCGAAGAACCCGGAACGCACCGCTTCGGCCGCCCGCGCGAATGGGGTCGCTTCGCCGGGAAGCACCAGCACGATCGCCGGCAGCGTTTCCACCAGTGCCGGCGGGTTTGCGGTCTGCTGGGCAGCCGCCGACAATGTCACGGCGATCAGCCCGAGCATGGGCAGCACGCGACGCATGAACCTCCATCGACTCGAGAACGACGCGCTCGTCATCACCAGTGGCGCCGTCCAGCAGGATCTGCCCGCACCGGCCCTGTACGTCGTGGCCACGCCGATCGGCAACCTGGCCGACATCACGTTGCGCGCCCTCTGGGTGCTGTCGAAGGTGGATGCCATCGCCGCCGAGGATACCCGCACCGCAGGCACGCTTCTGCGTCGCTACGGCATCGACACGTCGCTGTTTGCGGTGCACGAGCACAACGAGCGCGCCGCGGCGGCGGCCATCGTCGAGCGGCTGCGTGAAGGCCGCCGCGTCGCGCTCGTGACCGACGCAGGAACGCCGGCCATCTCCGATCCCGGAGCGCGGCTGGTTCGCGCCGTGCTCGACGCCGGGCTGCGCGTGGTCCCGGTACCAGGAGCGAGTTCGCTGACCACCGCGGCATCGGCGGCAGGGCTAAACGCCGGCCCCATGACGTTCGCCGGCTTCCTGCCGCGCGGAGGTCGCGAGCGCGAGCGCCTGTTGCGCGAACTGACCGCTCGCGGCGAGGCGTTCGTACTGTTCGAAGCGCCTCACCGCGTCGAGGCGACCGCCGCCGAACTGTCGGCGGCGCTCGACGCGCCGCGGCGCGTGGTGATCGCGCGGGAACTGACCAAGAAGTTCGAGACCCTGCAGGTGTGCCGGGCGTGCGACCTTGCCGCCGCAATTGGCGCCGAGCCCCGCGGTGAATACGTCCTGCTGATCGATGCCGCCGATGTGGCCTCCGCCGACATCGATGCCGCCACACGGCGCTGGCTGACCGCGCTGGCCGAAGTGATGCCCGCGTCGCGCGCCGCAGCGGTGGCCGCCAAAGTCAGCGGCGTGCCGCGCGCGCAGCTGTACGCGCTGCTTTCGAAGGAATGAGGACGATGCGGCCGGATACCGGCGCGCCAGGCTGGCCGTATGCGCGAGCCAGTTGCCGGCCGCCGGCGACAGCGCGGATCAGGCGGGCACCTGCGTCACGATGGCGGCGACCGCCGCGCTGAGTTTCTTCACGCAGTCGATGTGGAGGAACTCGTTGGGTCCATGCGCGTTCGACTTCGGCCCGAGCACGCCGGTGATCAGGAACTGCGCGCGAGGGAACTTCTCGCCGAGCATGTTCATGAACGGGATCGTTCCGCCCTCGCCGATCCACGCTGCCTCGCGAGCGAAGGCGGCGCGCGAGGCCTGGTCGACAGCGCGCGCCAGCCACGGCGCCGTCGCCGGCGCGTTCCAGCCGCTTGCGCCCCAGTCGGCATCGAATGTCACGCGGGCGTTGTAGGGCGGGTCTGCCTCCAGCAGTCGCTTCAGCGCCTGCGTCGCCTGCTGGCCGTCGACCGTCGGTGGCAGGCGCAGGCTGAGCTTGAAGGTGGTCCTGGGCCGCAGCACGTTGCCGGCCGAATCGATCGACGGGAAACCGGCCGCGCCGGTGACCGAAAGTGCCGGCCGCCAGGTGCGGGCGAGGATGCCCTCGACCGGATCGGTCGTCGTCGGCATGGCGTGCATCTGCCCGCCTTCGCCATGCGAACAGCCGACCCACGGAAACTGCTTCCACACCTGCTCGCCGAGGATCTCGCCAGCGGCGCGCGCCTGCGCCAGCCGCTCGGCCGGAATCTCGGCATGGAATGCATCGGCGAGCACGCGGCCGGTGGCCGGATCGTCGACCCGGTTGAGCAACTGGCGCGCAACGCGCATCGAGCTGGGCACGATGCCGCTGGCGTTGCCCGAGTGCACCCCTTCGGCAAGCACTTCGACCGTCAGCGTGCCGCCGACGAGACCACGGAGCGACGTCGTGACCCACAGCTGGTCGTAGCTTCCGCAGCCAGAATCGAGCCCGGCGACCAGCGCCACGTCGCCGAAGCGCGGCGCCAGCAGCTCCAGGTAGGCCGGCAGGTCGGGGCTGCCTGACTCCTCGCAGGTCTCGATCAGTCCGACGCAGCGCGGCCGCGCCGCCCCCTGCGCGTCGAGCGCGGCGATGACCGACAGCGCCGCATAGACCGCGTAGCCGTCGTCGGCGGCACCGCGGCCGTAGAGCTTGCCGTCCTCGATCACCGGTTGCCATGGTCCGAGTCCTTCGCGCCAGCCTTCCATCTCCGGCTGTTTGTCCAGGTGTCCGTAGAAGAGGACGGTGCGGTCGTTACCCAGTCCGTGGCTGGCCGGAACGTCGAAGAACAGGCACGGCGTGCGCCCTTCGAGCGCAACGATCTCGAGCCGCAGCCCGGCGATCCGTTGCGCCGCGGCCCAGGCATGCGCATCGAGCACCACGCGTTGCAGGTGACCGTGCACCTGCCAGCCGGCGTCGAATGCAGGCGACTTCGCGGGAACCTTGACATAGTCGACCAGCCGCGGGAGAAGCTCATCGTCCCAGCGACGGTCGAGAAACTGGCGGATTTCGGCGAGATTCATCAGCAGCTCCTTGGTCGCGCGGCGGCGATTCTGCGCCCGTCAGGCGCCGCTGTCATCGTCGGCCGTCGCCGGCGGCTGCCGCGCGACCAGCAGCTTGTCGATGCGCGTGCGGTCCATGTCGACGATCTCGAAGCGCAGGCCACCGGCCTCGAAACGTTCGCCGACCTTCGGAATGTGGCCGAGCTGGGACAGCGCGAAGCCGGCGAGCGTGT
>JAHEDN010000040.1 GCA_024641225.1 Burkholderiales bacterium
GCGACTTTCCCGGCGGGCAGTTCGAGATCCCGCGGGCGATCATCCGCGCGGTGGCGAACAAGTACGTCGAGATGGCGCCGGATACCACGCGCGAGAAGACCTTCTGCTGCGGCGGCGGCGGAGGAGTCCTGACCGACGAAGTGCTCGACCTGCGCGTGAAAGGCGCGCTGCCGCGCATGGAGGCGCTGCGCAGCGTGGCCGACGGCCATGGAGTGAACTTCATGGCCACGATCTGCGCCATCTGCAAGGCGCAGTTCACCAAGGTGCTGCCGTACTACGGCTTCAAGATGAACATGGTCGGCGGCGTGCACCAGCTGGTGAGCACGGCGATCCGGCTCGACGCCGCGCCGCATTGACCCGCTTCTTGACTATTCGAATCGCTGGAGACTGATCCATGTCGACATCCACAGAAACACAGGCCCGGCCGCTGACCTTCCGCAAGTACAAGGACGGCGACCACGAGTGGAAGGATCTGCACCAGAAGATCTTCAGCGCGGATCACTCGCACAAGTGCCCGACCTATATCCAGTCGACGCCACCGTGCCAGGGCAGCTGCCCGTCGGGCGAGGACATCCGCGGCTACCTGAACATCGTGCGCGGCATCGAGAAGCCGCCGGTCGGCGCCGACGGCAAGCCGACCATGCCGTGGCAGGAATACGCGTGGCGCCGGCTCACGGAGGCCAATCCCTTCCCGTCGATCATGGGGCGCGTCTGCCCGGCGCCGTGCGAGACCGGCTGCAACCGAAACGAGGTCGAGGACCACGTCGGCATCAACTCGGTCGAGCATTTCCTCGGCGAGTGGGCCAACGAGAAGGGCCTGAAGTTCCGGGCGCCGGAGAAGAAGACCGGCAAGAATGTGGCGGTGATCGGCGGCGGCCCGGCCGGCCTGTCGTGCGCCTACCAGCTGGCGATGAAGGGGCACCAGGTCACGGTCTTCGACGAGCGCGAATACCTCGGCGGCATGATGCGCTATGGCATCCCGGGCTTCCGCACGCCGCGCGACGTGCTCGATACCGAAATCCAGCGCATCCTCGACCTGGGCGTCGACGCGCGACTGAAGTGCCGCGTCGGCACAGACATCACGCTTGACGAACTGCGCCTGAACTTCGATGCGCTGTTCCTCGGCATGGGCGCGCAGGCGGGCCGCGCGCTGCCGGTGCCCGACTGCGAGGCATCGAACATCGTCACCGCCACGTCGTTCCTGCGCGCTTTCAACGACGGCCGCCTGCGCCATGTCGGCAAGCGCGTGGTCGTCGTCGGCGGCGGCGACACGTCGATCGACGTGGCCACCGTGGCGCGCCGGCTTGGCCACATCGAGCACGCCAAGCCGACCGACTTCGAAGGCGCGATCGCCGGCTACATGGCGCACGACGTGGCCGAGATCTCGGTCAAGCACGGCGCGGAAGTGGTGCTCACCACCGTCTTCCCGGTCGACAAGATGCAGGCCAACAAGCACGAGGTCGAGCAGGCGCAGGCCGAGGGCATCGACATCCAGGGCGGCCTGGCGCCGGTAGGCATCGTGCGCGGCCCCGATGGCCGTGCCACGGCGCTGCGGCTTGCCGAGTGCGAAGCGAAGATGATCGGGCCGCGGCTCGAGATCAAGGTCAAGGAAGGCACCGAGCGCGACATCCCCGCCGACCTCATCGTTTCGGCGATCGGCCAGGCGGTCGACTTCACCGGGCTCGAGGAGTTCAACAACGGCAAGGGCGCGGTTGCTTCCGACCGCAACTACCAGGTCAGCGGCAAGCCGGGCGTGTTTGCCGGCGGCGACATATTGCGGCCGCACCTGCTGACCACCGCGATCGGGCATGGCGCGATCGCCGCCGAAGGCATCGACCGCTTCCTGGCCGGCGAAGAACTCGAGAAGCGGCCGAAGATCGACGTGCATTCGTTCGACCTGATGCGCAAGTACGTCGAGAAGGGGGTCAAGGTGGAGGGCATCAGCGCGCCACTGCACGGGACCGATGCGAGTCCCGGCGCGATCCACAACTACGACAACCGCTCCGATCGCTACGTGATCCCGCACTCGCAGCTGTTCCTCGGTCATTTCATGTTCTCGGCCAGGAACAAGCGCAACTTCATCACGCTGAGCAAGGAGACCGCGCTCGGCAACTTCGAAGAACGCCTCGACGTTCTGAACGAGCAGGGGGCGGTGGCCGAGGCCAAGCGCTGCATGAGCTGCGGCCAGTGCTTCGAGTGCGACAACTGCGTTGTCTACTGCCCGCAGCTCGCGGTCAAGAAAGTGCCGAAGAAGGAGGCCACCACGGGGCGCTACGTCTACACCGACTACGACCGCTGCGTCGGCTGCCATATCTGCTCGGATGTCTGCCCGACCGGCTACATCCAGATGGGGCTCGGGGAGTAGCGAGGCGATGCGGCTCGGCGTCACACGCTGGCTGGCGACTGCGCTGGCGATCGTCAGCGTCGCCGCGGCGACGCCAGCGGTGGCGCAGTCCCGCGTGCCGATGCCGAACGTGACGGTCGACAAGGGCACGACCTGCGTGGCGCCGCCGGAGGTGATGCGCCGCACGCACATGGAAATGCTGAAGCACCGTCGCGACAAGACCGTGCACCAGGGCATCCGCGGCGGCAACGAGAGCCTGAACCAGTGCGTCTCGTGCCACGCCCGTCCGACCAACGGGGTGGCGATAGGCAGCCCCGATGCGTTCTGCCAGTCCTGCCACGATTACGTCGGCGTCAGGCTCGACTGCTTCGACTGCCATCAGGGCAAGCCGGGCGCCGCCGGCGCCGGGCCGGGCGAGAAGAAGCAATGAACGCGCCGACCGAGCAGTCCGTGACAGTCTCGCGCCGCTCGCTGCTGGCGGGTGCCGCCGCCGCGCTGGCCGGCGTGGTGATCGCGCCCGGCGTGCGGCTGGTCGAGGTCGCGCGCGCCGCGCCGCAACCCGGCGCGCCGGTGTCGTCGAGAGTCCGCTGGGGCCTGCTGATCGACGTGAACCTGTGCAGCGAAGGCTGCAACGAATGCGTGCTCGCCTGTAACCGCGAGAACGGCCTCGACGGCGGCACGCGGCCGACCGACTCGCAGTGGATCCGGAAGGTCGAGTTGAAGGACCTGCGCAGCAGCCGCAAGCTGAGCGCGCCGGTAATGTGCCAGCACTGTGCCAAGCCACCGTGCGTGGACGTGTGCCCGACCGGCGCCTCGTTCAAGCGCGCCGACGGCATCGTACTGGTCGATCGCCACACCTGCATCGGCTGCCGCTACTGCATGATGGCCTGTCCGTACAAGGCACGCAGCTTCGTTCACGAGACGCTGACCACGCAGAAGCCCGACGTGCCGCGCGGCAAGGGCTGCGTCGAGTCGTGCACGCTGTGCGTGCACCGGATCGACCGCGGTGAAGGCACGACAGCCTGCGCGCAGGCCTGCCCGACCAAGGCGATCCTGTTCGGCGACCTGAACGATCCGAATTCCGAGATCTCGCGGCGGATCGCCGAGGTCCGGACCACCCAACTGCGCGCGGACCTCGGCCTGAACACCGGCGTCCGTTATGCGGGGCTATAGATGGCGAGCGTGATCGCAACCGAAGCCGTGCAGACACGCCGTTTCTGGACGCTGGCGGCGATCGGCGCCGTCGTGCTGGCGCTCGGGCTCGGCGCCGCGCTGGTGATGGAGCACGAGGGGCACATCATCACCGGCATGAACAACGAGATCGTGTGGGGCACGCCGCACGTGTTCGCAATCTTCCTTATCGTGGCCGCCTCGGGCGTGCTCAACGTGGCGTCGATGGCGAGCGTCTTCGGCCAGTCGCACTACAAGCCGTGGGCGCGGCTTTCAGGCCTGCTGTGCCTGGCGATGCTCGCCGGTGGCCTGATGGTGCTGATGCTCGACCTGGGCCGGCCGGAGCGGATGATCGTCGCCGCCACGCACTACAACTTCACGTCGGTGTTCGCGTGGAACGTGTTCCTGTACACGGGCATGTTCGCGATCGTGGCGCTGTACCTGTGGATGCAGCTGGAGAAGCGGATGAACCGCTACGCCAAGCCGGCGGGCATTGCGGCGCTCGTCTGGCGCTTCGTGCTGACCACCGGTACCGGCGCGATCTTCGCGTTCCTGGTGGCGCGGCAGGCCTATGCGTCGGCGGTTCTGCCGCCGCTGTTCATCGTCATGTCGCTGGCCTGGGGCATGGCGGTGTTCGTGCTGGTTCAGGCGGCGATCGGCGGCGCCGGCGAGGAACTGCTGCGGCGGATGCGCAACCTGCTCGGCGTGCTGGTCGGGCTGGTGCTGTACTTCGTCGTCATCTATCACATGACCAACCTGTACTTCGCGCGGCAGACGGCGTTCGAGCGCTTCATCCTGCTCGACGGCGGCATCTTCCCGTTCCTGTTCTGGGTCGGCTACGTGCTCGCCGGCAGCGTGGCGCCGATGGCACTCGTCTGGCGGCCGGGCGCGACGCCGCGTTCGCTGCTCGCGGCGGCCGTGCTGACGATCGTCGGGGCGTTCGCGCTGCTGTTCGTCTTCATCATCGGCGGGCAGTCGTTTCCGCTCGAGATCTTTCCCGGCTACGAGGTGACCAGCAGCTTCCGCGACGGCGCGATCGCCTCCTACGTGCCGAGCCTGCCCGAGGTGCTGCTCGGAATCGGCGGCGTCGCGGCCGCGTTCCTCATCACGCTGGTCGGTATCCAGGTGCTCGATTTCCTGCCTGCCGAACCTGCGGCGCTGCCGGCAGGCAAGTAGTCGATGTACAGGCTGCTCGTCTCGGCGGCGCACAAGTCCTCGGGCAAGACGACACTAGCAATCGGTCTGGCCGCGGCGCTGCATCGCCGCGGGCTGTCGATCCAGCCGTTCAAGAAGGGACCCGACTACATCGACCCGCTGTGGCTGACGGCGGCCGCCGGCCGCGCGTGCCGCAACCTCGACCTGTACCTGTCGCCCGAGCCGTCGGTCGCCGCCGCCTTCGAGTTGGGCTGCGCCGGCGCGGACGTGGCGCTGGTCGAAGGCAACAAGGGGCTCTATGACGGCCTCGCCCTCGACGGCAGCAACAGCAACGCGGCGCTGGCGCGGCTGCTCGGGCTTCCGGTGGCGCTGGTGCTCGATGCGCGCGGCATGACGCGCGGCATCGCGCCGCTGATCCTCGGCTACCAGGCGTTCGACCGCGACATCCGCATCGCCGGCGTGATCCTCAACCGCGTCGGCGGCGCGCGCCACGAGTCCAAGCTGCGCGCGGTGATCGAGCATTACACCGACGTGCCGGTGCTCGGCGCGTTGCACGAGAACGAGTCGTTGCGCATCGAGGAGCGCCACCTCGGCCTGATGCCAGCGACCGAAGCGGCGCAGGCGCAGGCGCTGATCGAGCGGTTGGCCGATGCCGTTGCCGGCTCGGTCGACGTCGACCGCCTGCTCGCAGCCTGCGGCACGCCGGGCGCGGCCGCGGCGCTGCCGCCGGCCGCTGCGCCGCGCGCCGACCTTCGTGTCGGCATCGCGCGTGATCGCGCTTTCGGCTTTTACTATCCCGAGGACCTCGAGTCGCTGCAGCGCGCTGGCGCCGAACTGGTGTTCTTCGACACGCTTTCCGACGCTCAGTTGCCGCCGGTCGACGCGCTGTTCATCGGCGGCGGCTTCCCCGAGGTGCTGGCCGCCGAACTGGCCGCCAACCAGCCGCTGCGTGCAGCGATCCGCGCCGCAGTCGAGGGCGGACTGCCGACCTACGCCGAGTGCGGCGGGCTGATGTACCTGGCGCGCTCGATCCGTTGGCGCAACGTGACCTTTCCGATGGCCGGTGCGCTGCCGGTCGACGTCGAAATGCTGGCGCGGCCGGTCGGCCGGGGCTACGTCCACCTGCAGCCCACCGATGCCCATCCGTGGCCGGGCGAGTCGCCCGCGGTGCTGCGCGCGCACGAGTTTCACTATTCGCGGCTGGTCAACGTCGATCCGGCGCTGCGCTACGCGTACCGCGTGCAGCGCGGCCACGGCATCGACGGCGAACGCGACGGCATCGTGTTCGGCAACACGCTGGCGTCCTACGCGCACTTGCGCAGCGTCGCGGGCCACGACTGGCCGGGACGTTTCGTCGCCTTCGCGCGGGCGAGGCGCGAGGCCGCGCGCCGGCACCGTATCGCGCAGGCCGCATAACCGGAGCAGACAGATGATCGAAGTCACCGCGGCGGCAGCCGAGCAGATGAAGGCAGCGTTGAGCAGCCCGCCGGCGCCGGGGCTGGCGTTGCGGGTCGCCGCGAGGCGCGGCGACGACGGCGAGATCGAGTACGGCATGGGCTTTGACGAGCGGCGCGAGCAGGACGAGGAGGTCGTCACTGACGCCGGTATCACGCTGCTGGTGTCGCCGCCGTCGCTGGAGCCGATCGCCGGCACGGTGATCGACTTCGTCGAAATCTCGCCGGGCGACAGGCGCTTCATCTTCTATCGCGCCGACCAGAAGCCCGCCGAATCGGACCCGACCCCGCCTGCGGACGGCGGGTGCGCCTGCGGCAAGGGCGGCTGCGGCTGAAGGCGGGCAGGGCGGCTCGAACGGGCAACGGAGCAAGGGAAGAAGATGAACGAATCGGCGAATATCGCGACGATCGTCGTGCTGGGCGGCTTTGCGCTTGCCTTCGTGTTCGGCTTCGTCGCCGCGCGCGCCAACTTCTGCACGATGGGTGCGCTCGCCGACATCGTGAACATGGGCCACTGGGGCCGGATGCGGATGTGGCTGCTGGCGATCGCGGTGGCGATCATCGGCGCCAGCCTTCTGCACGGCACGGGGCTGGTCGACCTGAGCCAGTCCATTTACCAGAGGCCGCGGCTGAACTGGGTGTCGGCGATCGTCGGCGGCGCGCTGTTCGGCGTCGGCATGACGCTGGCCGGCGGCTGCGCGAACCGCAACCTGCTGCGCATCGGCGCCGGCAGCCTCCGCTCGGTGGTGGTGTTCGCGTTCGTCGGCATCTCGGCGTACATGACCATCAAGGGGCTGTTCGGCCAGTGGCGGGTCGATTACCTCGACCGCTTCGCGATCGACCTCGCCGCCTACGACTTCAAGGGGCAGGACCTTCCGTCGCTGCTGGCCGCAAGCACCGGCCTCTCGGCGAAGGCCGCGCTGGCGATCGCGGCGGCGCTCGTCGCCGGCGCCCTGCTGGTGTTCGTCTTCTCCAACGCGCGCTTCCGCGACAATCTCGATCAGATCATCGCCGGCATCGTCATCGGCCTGGTCGTGACCGGCGGCTGGTACGTCAGCGGCCATCTCGGGCACGGCGAGAACGAGCAGCTCGAGATCGTCTACTTCGCCACCAACACGCGCGCGGCGGAGTCGATGAGCTTCGTCGCACCGATGGCCTACACGCTCGAGCTGCTGATGCTGTGGACCGACAAGTCGCTCACCATTAGCTTCGGCGTCGCCTCGGCGATGGGCGTGATCCTCGGCAGTTTCGTCTGGGCGCTGCTGCGCAAGTCGTTCCACGTCGAGGGCTTCGTCTCGGCGGTCGACACGCGCGACCACATCATCGGCGCGACGCTGATGGGCTTCGGCGGCGTCACCGCGCTCGGCTGCACGGTGGGGCAGGGCATATCGGGCATGTCGACGCTGGCACTGGGCTCGTTCCTCGCGCTCGGTTCGATCATCGCCGGCGCCGTCGCCACGATGAAGTACCTGCTCTGGCGGGAAGAGAACAGCTAGGTCGGCTGCAGATCTTGATGCGGCCTTCGCAAGGTATGTCGCTGAACACCGGACAATCGGCCGATCGGCCGATCGGGCGCCTTGAGCCGGTACCATCTTTCCTGTCGGCGCCCCGCGTGGCGCAGCCTATGTAGTTGTGACCCATGAAACGATTCCTGTTTGCCGCCAGCCTGGTGGCGCTGCTGCCCGCCGTCGTGATGGCCCAGGGTACCGGCGCGCCGAATACCAAAGCAGACCCCAAGAACAGCAGCACCGGCCGCCCGGTAGAGGACAAGTCGAAGCGGCTGACGCGCGACGAACTGCGTGCCTGCCTGCTGCTGTCCGACGCCAACAAGGCCGAGGCGATCGCGGTCAAGGACGCCCAGACGGCCTTTTTGAAGGAGCGCGCCGATCTGCTCGCCGCCAAGGAGGCGCTGAAGAAGCAGAGCGACTGGATTGATGAAGAAAACCGCGCACTGAAGGTGGAGCAGGGCGAGTTGCAGAAAGCAGAGGAAGCGCTGAAAGAGCAGCTGCCCAAACTGGACAAGGCCGCGGGCGACGCCGCAATCGAGGCCCACAAGGCCAGGGCCAATAGGCTCGATGCCAGGATCGACGCCTTGAGCGCTGGCAGAAACAAGTACAACGCCGGCGCGAAGGAGCTGAACGCGAAGACCGACGCCAGCAACGCTGCGATGCGCGAGGTAAACGCGCGCACGGAAGCCCATCTGGCGAAAGTCGAGGACTGGAAGGCAAACTGCAGCAACAGGTCCTACGACGAGATGGACGAGATCGTCATCCGCCGGGAAATGAGCAAGAAGCAGTAGGCCGTCCGCAAGACATTCGCACGGTCTTGCGACGGCGACGGCCCCAGTGGTCGGCGCCGTTCCGATCCGAACCCGCCCGTCAGCGAAATCATGGTCCTTGGCCCCGGCTGTGTTCGTGCGCCGGGCGACCATACCCGCGCGGGATCGGAGATACTCCTGCTCGACTTCGAGGCCGCACAAGCTGAGCGAACATGAACGGTGCCGAATCCCTCGTTGCAACGCTTGCCGGCAACGGCGTCGACGTCTGCTTCGCCAACCCCGGCACGTCGGAGATGCACTTCGTCGCCGCGCTCGACAAAGTCGCGGACGTGCGTTGCGTGCTGAGCCTTTTCGAAGGCGTGGCGACCGGCGCGGCGGATGGCTACTACCGGATGGCGCGCAAGCCGGCGGCCACGCTGCTGCACCTTGGGCCGGGGCTTGGCAACGGCATCGCCAACCTGCACAACGCCGGCAAGGCGCGCTCGGGCATCGTCAACATCGTCGGCGATCACGCCGTCGCGCACGCAAGGTTCGAATCGCCGCTTCGCTCGGATGTCGAGGGCATCGCGGCGCCGGTGTCGCACTGGGTCAGGACCTCGCGCGCTTCAATCGATGTTTCGCGCGACGGCGCCGATGCTGTGTCCGCGACGCGCGACCGCGCGCTTGGGCGCATCGCGACGCTGATCCTGCCGGCCGATACGGCGTGGGGACCGGGGGGCGAGGTTGCGACCGCGCCGAAGCTGGCTGAGCCGGGTGCGCCGCGGCCCGATGCCGTGCGTGAAGCTGCCCGCGCGCTGACCGAACTCGGCCCGCGAGCCGTGCTGCTGCTCGGCGCCGGAGGTGTCGACGGGCGCGCACGCGAAGCGGCTGCGGCGGTTGCCCGCAAGACCGGTTGTCGCGTGCTGGCCGAGTTCTACAACGCGCGCATGCCGGGCGGGCGCGGGCGGGTGCGCGTCGACCGCTTGCCGTATGCCGTCGACGCGGCGCTGGAAAGACTCGCCGGCGCCGAGTGCCTGCTGCTCGCCGGCGCGGCCGATCCGATTGCCTTCTTCGCCTATCCAGGCAGGCCGAGCGAGCTGAAGCCCCCCGGCTGCAAGACGTTGAACTTGGTCGATGCGCGCGACGACGTGCCCGCCGCACTGGAAGCCTTGCGCGACGAACTCGGCGCAGTGCCTGTGCAGGTGGCGGTGGATCGTCCGGTCGACGTCGAGGCGCTGCGCAGCGCAGGCGCGCTCAACGCCGAGGTCGTCGGCGACGTGCTGGCCGCGCTGCTCCCCGAGAACGCCATCGTGGTCGACGAGTCGGTGAGCACCGGCCGCGCGTTCGGCCCCCGCTTTGCCGCCGCAGCGCCGCACGATTCACTCGCGGTGATGGGCGGGGCGATCGGCTTCGGCCTGCCGGCCGCTCTCGGCGCCGCTCTCGGCGCACCAGGCCGGCCAGTGCTCGCGCTCGAAGGCGACGGCAGTGCCATGTACACCGTGCAGGCGCTGTGGAGCATTG
Source organism: Burkholderiales bacterium (assembly GCA_024641225.1). Classification (GTDB taxonomy): domain Bacteria; phylum Pseudomonadota; class Gammaproteobacteria; order Burkholderiales; family Burkholderiaceae_F; genus JADJWR01. Next base: position 9,902 of record JAHEDN010000040.1, read on the forward strand.
CGCGCGAGTCGGCTCCGGTGGTGGCGGTGATCTTCGCCAACCGCGCCTACCGCATCCTGCAGGGCGAACTCAAAGGTGTCGGCGCGCAGGTCGGCGGCCCGAAGGCCGACGCGATGTTGCGGCTGGATCAGCCCGCGCTCGACTGGGTGGCGCTGGCGAAAGGCCACGGCGTGCCCGGCGCACGGGTGGAGAACGCTGACCAGTTCGTGCGCGAGGTGCGACGCGCCTTTGCCAGCGGCGGACCGTATCTGATCGAAGCGGTGGTCTGACGCGTCGCGCGCAGGATGGCGCAATGCGCGCCGATGCTGCGGGGTGACCGACAGGTTGGTTCCGGCGATACCGGTCGCCATCGCTCAACGCGCGAGACGGACCGCGCGAACGCCCGGGCTCGAGATCGATCAATCGCCATCAGGCACCCCACCAGCGTTGAGCGCTAGGGATTCTCTGTCCGAGAAACTGTCGCCGAGACGGCCTGCTCGGCACTTGGGGCAGCTGTTCGCATCGTGCAGTTCAGAAGTGCGGAACAGACTGACAGCGGTCGTTCGCGCAGCTTCGCCCGGACAGCCGGACCCGACCCGTTGCTGCCTTTCAGATTCGCCGGAAGCAGTCGATGGCAGTGCAGCTGAAAGCGGTCGCTCAACGTGCAGCTTCAGGGGCCGGCGACCGGCAAGCGCAGCCCCGCCGTTGGGCGTCATGGTCTCGCTGCGCCCCTCACTTGTTGGCCGTTCCAGGCGCTCTGGTCACGCCGCGTGGCGGGTCCGCTCTGCCTTGCCGTTCGACGCATCGGTACCGATGTCGATCGTCACATGGGCCGCCCGCAGCCGCTCGGCAAGCACATCACCAAGCCCGGTGGCCGGCGTCAGCACACCGCCGCGCGCCGTACCACCCGGGAGCCGTTGCGCGTCGAGCGCGATACACAGCGCCGCCTCGCAGACGAACTTCAGCGTCGCACGATTCGACGGATCCCCCTGATGTCGGATGAAGCCGCGCACGTTGCGACCGTCGGCCGCCTGTGCCAGCAACTCGCTCGTGAACCAACCGGTTGCCATCGTCTTCTCCGATGGACCCTCGCCGGGTTTGGGAAGCACCTTCTTTAACAGTCCGCGGGTCGGCGCGTGCGCCATCGCGCCCTCGAAGCCGCGCAGGAATCCGTTGACGATCGATGCCTTGACGTGCGCCAGCGGCGGATCGAACCTAGTGAATTCCTGGTACTCGAAAGCGGGACCATACGGCTCGTTAAATCGCGCAAACAACGCGGCGCTGCGGCGGACTACACGCGTGTTGATCGGTCCCATCACGAACGGGCCGACCCAGGTGCCGATGTCGTCGTCAATCTGCGCGCCGACCGGATCGCGATTGCGTTCGATCTCCTCGCGCGCGTGGCCGTCGGCGGGATCGAGCAGGAACGGATCACGGCCGATCTTGACCGCACCGCTTTCGTGCCGGTTGATGTTCGACGCCAGCGTGCCGCCGTTGAAGCCGCCGTACATCTGGTAGTAGACCTTCACCCGCCGGCACGGCACGCCGAACCGCCGCTGCAATTCGCGCGCGACCAGCATGGCGCCGAGGTCGGACGGCACCGAATCGAAACCGCAGCACGGGATGGTGCGCGTGCCGTCGAGCGCGGCCTGCGCCTGGTACCGATCGATCAGCGATCTGACCCACACCGTCTCGCCGGTGATGTCGACATAGTGCGTCTTCGATCGCACGCAGGCCTCGACGATCC
>JAHEDN010000406.1 GCA_024641225.1 Burkholderiales bacterium
CAGGAAGTCGACCGCCTTCTCGCAGTGCGGACAACCGTCGCTGACGAAGGCATAGACGTTGACGGCGCGCTGCGCCAGCGCGCTCGCGCTGAACAACACGCCGGCGGCGAGCAGCAGACCGGCGACCGCGAGTCCGCAGCCGCCGAAGCGCGCACGCCGCCTTCCCGCCAGGAAGGACTTCCACCCGCGAGCGCGTATCAAGGACAGCGTCTGCGTCACACAGACCAGCTTCGCGCATCGTGGTGTTGCCTGCGTTGACAGCCCTCAAGCGACGCGCGAGACAGGAAGCGACCGCTGCGAGCGAGCGTCGTCGCGAGCGACGCAACCGTAAGCGCGAGAAAAGGAAGACTGCCGATGAAAGGGGTGGGACTGGTGGGTCGTGAAGGACTTGAACCTTCGACCAACGGATTAAAAGTCCGCTGCTCTACCAACTGAGCTAACGACCCGTCCGAGATGCGCGGCTGAGACGAAACGGCCGTCGCGACAGAGAGCGCGAATTATCCCGATCGGCGCAGGGGCAGTCAAACCGAACACGGCGCCTTTATTTGCCGCGCTCGACGCGCCGTTGCTGGTACTTGAGCGCGGCCACGGCACCGGCGACGATCGACGCAAGTGCCAGCATCGAACCGACGGATAGCGTCGAGACGCCGCTGACGCCCTGGCCGATCGTGCAGCCGAGCGCGGTTACGCCGCCGAAGCCCATCAGGAGCGCGCCGACGATGTGGTTGGCGGTGTCTTCGGTGTCGCGAAAGCCCTCCCAGCGGAATTCGCCGCTTGCCGTTGCCGCAAGACCGGCGCCGAGCGTGACGCCGAAAACCGCGACCACGCCGAGCGTCAGCACGTTGCTGCGGTCGGTGTAGAGCATCAGCCAGTCGAGCGTATGCGCCATCGGCGCCACGAACGACAGCGACTCCATCCGTCCGGAATAGGTGCCGACGAAGGCTTCCTCGAGCGTGCGCGGGTGCTCGAACACATGACCGAGACTCCCGGAAACGAACCACACGCCGACGACGATGCTGCCGATGGCCAGTCCGGCGAGCACGTTCTCGAAGGTCCGGTACTCGCGCGAGGCCAGCGCAAAAACGGCAAGCGCGGCGCCGGCGGCCGACCCCGCGATCAGCTGAACCGTCGCCAGCGGCACGCCAGTGGCGCGCGCCAGCAGCGCCGGCAGGTCCTGCCGTTCGGCGAACAGCAACTGCATGGGCTCGATCGTGTCCACGCGCACCGGTGCAAGCGCACCGCGCAGCGTGACGTAGGCGGTCACGCCGAGCACGACGAACACGACCAGCGCCTTGAGGCTGCCCGTGCCGATGCGAACCAGGGTGCGGCTGCCGCAGCCGCCGGCCAGCACCATGCCGAAGCCGAACAGGAGGCCGCCGATCAGGTACGAAGCGACGAGCACCCGCGGGCCCGTATAGATCGACTTGCCGATGTCGATCATGCCCGTCCCTGCGAGCAGGTTCGTGCCGATGATCGCCACGGCAATCGCGAGCAGCCACTGCCGCATCCTTGCGGAGTCCCCGAAGCTGACCAGGTCGGCGACCGCGCCCATCGTGCAGAAGCGCGTGCGCTGCATCACCGCGCCGAAGGCAAGTGCAAGCGCGAACGTCGACCACAGCACGGTCGATCGCAGCGTGTCAATGTCGGCGTCGGAAATCGGCATCGGCAGGTCGATCGACGCGCCGCCAGCGAGACCGGAGCACAGATCCGCAATGTGGCCGGCCGGAGCACGTGCGGCCTCCGCCGCACCGCTGCCCGGCAGCCGCTACCTGCGCCCGAGGACCTTGAGCCGCTCGTCGGCGACCTTGGCCGACTCGGTGTTCGGATAGTCGGCGATGATCTTCTGCAGCGCTGCGCGCGCCCGCGAAGTGTCCTTCAGCTCGACGTGACTGGCGGCGATGTTCAGCAGTGCATCCGGGGCCCGTGGCGAATCGGCGTAGCGGTCGACGACCACCTGCTGCGCGGCAATCGCGCCCTTGTAGTCCTTCAGAGCGTAAAGCGAGTTGCCGAGCCAGTAGTTCGCCGATGCGGCATGGGCGGACTTGGGCCAGCGGGCGAGAAAGGTCTGCAGGCTGCTGGCAGCACCGCGGAAGTCACTGGCACGGAACTGCGTCAGGGCCGCGTCGTAGGCGGCCTGCTCGGCGCGATCCACCGTTGCCGGCTTGCCGTCGACGGTCGTCGCGATCGGCTCGAGCGCCTTCATCCGCGAGTCGAGGTCCGCGTACAGATCGCGATTGCGCTTCTGCAGCGTCACCACTTCGTTGGTCAGCGTCTCGACCTGGCCGCGCAGCGAGGCAATCTCGCGCCGCTGCGAGTCGATCGTGTTGGCCAGTTCGAGCTGCGCCCGGTTTGCGGCTTCGAGCCGCTCGAGGCGCGTGGCGAGCTCGGCGTCCTTCTCGCGCAGCTGCTTTTCCATTTCGGTGACGCGCGCACGCAGGTCGACAATCGCCTTGCGCGCCTCATCGTCGCCGAACAGCGCGTGCGCCGGCGCAGCCAGTGCGCCCCATGTCAGCACTGCTGCGGCCAGAAACCGCAGGGTCGTGCCCACCTCTTTGAGCCGGTCACGGGTCACGGGCCACTGCTCACTTGTAGTTGAGGTCGGCGCGCCTGTTCTGCGCCCAGGACGCCTCGTCCGAGCCCGTGGCCACCGGCTTCTCCTCGCCAAAGCTCACGGTCTCGATCTGCGTCTCGGCCGCACCAAGCAGGCGCAGGCGGCTCTTCACCGCTTCGGCGCGCTTCTGGCCGAGGGCGAGGTTGTACTCGCGGCTGCCGCGCTCGTCGGCGTTTCCTTCGATCACCACGCGCCGGTTCGGGTTGGCGACGAGGAACTTGCCGTGCGCCTCGACCAGGCCCTGGAACTCGGGCTTGACGAGGAAGCTGTCGAAGTCGAAATAGACGCTGCGCTTCGAAAGCGGACTGGCCGGGTCATTGAGGGGATCCATCCCCTGCGGAGCGGTGTCGACCCTTGCCACGGCGCGCGTGTCGGTCCCCGCATCGCCGGGTTTCGCTCCCTGAGTCGTGGCGCTCGCGTCGGTGACCGGCGCGGGCGGCTGCTCGTCCAGCGGTGTGCTGGCGCAGGCCACGAGCAGCAGCGCCGCGGCCGCACAGGTGGCCAGTCGCATCAGGCGGTTCGGTGTCATGAATTCCCTCCTTGGTTACTTGATGAACGGACCCCAGGTCGGTTCCCTGACGT
>JAHEDN010000041.1 GCA_024641225.1 Burkholderiales bacterium
GCAGGAAGAGCTCGGGCGGCTCGGCTGCGCCAGCCTGCATGCCGATCACGAACTGCTGACTCCGGCGCTGGCCCGCGCCGTCAAGGACGCCGGCTACTGGCTGTTCTGCTACACGGTCAACGAGCCCGAGCGCGCACGACAGATCTTCGGCTGGGGCGTGGACGCGCTGTGCACGGACAGGATCGACCTGATCGGTGCCGGCTTCGCCTGAGGCCGGAGTGCGGCAGTCGCGCCCGCAGGGGCGGCAGGGGACCGACGCTCACCAGTCGCCCGGTGGTGCGCCTGTGCCGCTGCGCTTGTGTACGCTAGACAAGGTTCACCGAAACTTCTTCTTCTGATGTCCGCCGCTCCCGTCATCCGCAAGGCCAAGCAGCCCGGTGCCGCTGCCGAGGGTGCCGGTGCAGCGGCCTGCGCGCACTGCGGCGACGGGCTGGCCGGGCTGAAGATCGTCAGCCGCACGATCGGCGGGCAGCGGCGGGACTACTGCTGTCTCGGCTGCGCGTTCATCGCCGAGCAGCTTCACCTGGCGCGCGCCAGCGATGCCGATCGCGTCGCGCTGGAGGCGTCGCTGGCGCAGGGCCCGGCGCGACGCGAGGTGCCGGCTGGCGCGCGAGCGCAGGTCGAGATCCGCGGCATGGTCTGTGCCGCCTGTGCGCTTTTGATCGAACATCGCCTGCGCCGCACCGATGGCGTGGCCAGCGCGCACGTCGACTTCACTGCACAGCGCGCCTACGTGGGCTTCGATCCGCAGCGTGTCGACGCGGCGCTTCTGAAACGGGTGATAGAGCGGGCCGGCTACCGAACCGACGTCGGCGCGCCGAGCGAGGCGCGCCGGCGGCGGATCGAACTGCTGCGCGTGCTGCTCGCCTGGCTGATGATGATGCAGGTGATGATGCTGGCGGTGCCCGCTTACGTGGCGAAACCGGGCGACATCCCGGCCGACATCGAGCAGCTGCTTCGTCTGGCGCAGCTCGTGCTGACCGTCCCGGTCATACTTTTTTCCGCGGTGCCGATCCTGCGCGGCGCATGGAGCCAGCTGCGCGCAGGACCGGTCGGCATGGACCTGCCGATCGTGCTCGGCCTGTCGGCAGCGTTCGCGGCCAGCGCGTGGGCGACGATCACGGCGCACGGGGTCGTGTACTTCGATTCGATCACCATGTTCGTCGCGCTCGTTCTCGGCGTGCGCTGGCTGCAGGCGCGCGCCTTGCGCATGGCGCGCGGCCATCTCGACGACGCCCAGCGGCGCGCGCGGCTCTTCGCGCGCCGCTTGCGTAGCTTTCCGGCATCGCTGGCCACCGAGTCCGTTTCCGCCGACCAGCTGGTGGTCGATGACCATGTGCTGGTGCCGGTCGGCGAGACCGTGCCGGCCGACGGCGTCATCGTGCAGGGCGTCTCGTCGATTTCGCAGGCGTGGCTGACCGGCGAGGCCGCGCCGATAGAGAAGCAGGACGGCGCGCCGGTGCTCGCCGGCAGCGTCAACCTGGAACAGCCGCTGGTGGTGCGCGTCACCCGCGCCGGCGAGGCGACGTCGCTGGCCGCTTTGCGCCGCCTCGTCGACGATGCCGGGCGCGAGCGGCCGCGCATCGTCGAACTGGCCAATAGGATCGCGGTCGTCTTCCTGTGGGCGGTGCTCGCCGTCACCGCGGCGACTGTCATCGGCTGGTCACTGGTCGATCCATCGCAGGCCCTGCCGGCGGCCATCGCGGTGCTCGTGGCGACTTGCCCGTGTGCGCTGTCGCTGGCTGCGCCGGCGGCGCTGGCCGCCACCCAGTCGCGCCTCGCCGAGCGTGGCGTGCTCACGGCGCGCAGTGCCGCCCTGGAGGCGCTCGCCCGCGTCGACGTGCTGGCCTGCGACAAGACCGGCACGCTGACGACCGCCGAGCCCGCGCTCACGCGTGTCATCCCGTTGCGGGGTCTGCGGAGCGCGGACGTGCTGGCGCAGGCGGCCGCCCTCGAAGCCGTGGCGGCGCACCCGTTTGCCCGCGCACTGGCGCAGGCGGCGGCACAGGTACCGGTGCCGATGGCCCACGACGTGGTGATCACGCCTTCGGCGGGCATCGAGGGCACGGTCGGCGGCCGGCGAATGCGCATCGGCAAGATCGAGTACGCGCTGGAGCTGTCCGGCGGCACCGGGCAGAGCGGCTGGACCCGGCGCTGGCCGGCGCTGGCGGCCCAGCTGCCGGCTGACGGCAGCGTGATCGCGCTCGCCGACGGTCAGGGCGCGCTGGCAGTGTTTGCCTTCGGCGAGATGCTGCGACCCGATGCAGCGGCGCTGGTCGATGCGGCGCGCGCATTGGGGGCAGAGGTGGTGCTGGTCTCGGGCGACCGCGCCGGCAGTGTCGAGCGGGTCGCGCGTGCACTCGGCATCGAGCGCGCGTACGCGAAGCAGACACCTGCCAGCAAACGCGAGCTGGTCGCGCAGCTGCAGGGCACGGGACGACGCGTGGCGATGCTCGGCGACGGCTTCAACGATGCGCCGGTCCTGGCGCAGGCGGACGTCTCGATCGCACTCGCCGAAGGTGCCGCCTTGGCACAGGCCCGCGCCGACTTCATCGTGCTGGGCTCGCGCGCTGCGGACGTCGCCGTTCTGTTGCGCAGCGCCCGGCGCGGCATGGGCATCGTGCGGGAGAACCTCGCCTGGGCGTTGCTCTACAACCTCGCCGCCATTCCGCTCGCGGCTTTTGGGTATCTGTCGCCGGCGCTTGCGGCGGTCGGCATGGCGGCGAGCTCGGCACTGGTGGTCGCCAACGCGCTCCGAGCCCGACGCTGATGGAGTCGCTGTACGTTCTGATCCCGCTTTCGGTGGTGCTGATACTGGCCATCGGCGGCCTGCTCGTGTGGGCAGCGATGAGCGGGCAGTTCGAAGGCCTCGAGGACGAGGGTCGCCGCATCCTCGACGATGACGAGACCGCGCCACCGTCGGATGCCGGCGAAGCGGGCGGGTCGAAGCCTCGGGCGCGGTGAAGCGCACCCGGCGCCGCCCCGTACGCAGTAATGGCAGGCGGCCGCTTGACATGGGTCAAGGGCGGCGCGGTGCCCCTGCGTACGATCCGCGGCGACAGAGTCTCCTGACCGAATGCCACCTTTGTGATCCGTACCGCTGCCCGCGAGGGCACAGCGGACGGGTTGTTGTAGTCTTTACCGGTGGGGGTATCAGGCCGATTCACGCCGACTGAGGAGCGGGGAGGAAGACCAAACATGAGCAAGTCCACAGCAGTGACCTACGACTACGGCGTGGTGCGCGCCTTCTCGATCATGACCGTCGTCTGGGGCATCGTCGGCATGCTGGTCGGCGTGATCATCGCCGCCCAGATGGCCTGGCCCGAACTGAACATGGGCATCCCCTGGCTGAGCTTCGGCCGGCTGCGGCCGCTGCACACCAACGCGGTGATCTTCGCCTTCGGCGGCTGCGCGCTGTTCGCGACCAGCTATTTCGTCGTGCAGCGGACGTCGCAGGTGCCGCTGTTCCTCAACGGGCTGGCCTGGTTCACCTTCTGGGGCTGGCAGCTGATCATCGTGCTGGCGGCAGTCACGCTGCCGCTCGGGATGACCAGTGGCAAGGAATATGCCGAGCTCGAGTGGCCGATCGACATCCTGATCGCCGTCGTCTGGGTCGCCTACGCGGTGGTGTTCTTCGGCACCATCGCCAAGCGCAAGGTTTCGCACATCTACGTCGCCAACTGGTTCTTCGGCGCCTACATCCTCACCGTCGCCCTGCTGCATATCATCAACAGCGCGGCGATGCCGGTTTCGCTGACCAAGTCGTATTCGGCTTACCCGGGCGCGATCGATGCGATGGTGCAGTGGTGGTACGGGCACAACGCGGTCGGTTTCTTCCTGACGGCCGGCTTCCTCGGAATCATGTACTACTTCATTCCCAAAGCGGCCGGGCGCCCCGTCTATTCGTACCGGCTCAGCGTGGTGCACTTCTGGGCGCTGATCTTCACCTACATGTGGGCCGGCCCGCACCACCTGCACTACACCGCGCTGCCCGACTGGGCGCAGTCGCTCGGCATGATCTTCTCGCTGATCCTGCTGGCGCCGAGCTGGGGCGGCATGATCAACGGCATCATGACCCTGTCGGGTGCGTGGCACAAACTGCGCGACGACCCGATCCTGAAGTTCCTGATCGTCTCGCTGTCGTTCTACGGCATGTCGACCTTCGAGGGACCGATGATGTCGATCAAGACGGTCAACGCCCTGTCGCACTACACGGACTGGACCATCGGCCACGTGCACTCCGGCGCGCTCGGCTGGGTCGGTTTCATCTCGATGGGCGCCATCTACTACCTGCTGCCGCGCCTGTACGGCCGCACCGAGATGTACAGCATGCGGCTGGTGACGACGCACTTCTGGGTCGGCACCATCGGCATCGTGCTGTACATCGCCGCGATGTGGATTGCCGGCGTGATGCAGGGCCTGATGTGGCGCGCGGTGAACGAGGACGGCACGCTGACCTATACCTTCATCGAGAGCATCAAGGCGACCTATCCCTTCTACACGATCCGCCTGCTCGGCGGCCTGTTGTACCTCGGTGGTATGTGCCTGATGGGCTTCAACGTCTACAAGACGGTGCGGGCCGGCAAGCCGGTCGACGACCCGGTGCCGGCGGCGCTGGCGCACGCCTGATCACGGAACGCGAGGAGTCAAACAACATGAAACTCACTCACGACTTCATCGAGCGCAATTCGTGGCTGATGATCATCCTGATCGTGCTGGTCGTCGCCGTCGGCGGGCTGGTCGAAATCGTCCCGCTGTACTTCCAGCGCCAGACGACGCAGCCGGTGGCGGGCATCAAACCGTACGAGCCGCTGCGCCTGGTCGGGCGCGACATCTACCTCCGCGAGGGCTGCTACAACTGCCATTCGCAGATGGTCCGGCCGTTCCGCGCCGAAACGCTGCGCTACCAGGGCCATTATTCGGTGGCCGGCGAGTTCGTCTACGACCACCCGTTCCAGTGGGGCAGCAAGCGTACCGGGCCCGATCTGGCGCGCGTCGGTGGACGCTATTCGGACGAATGGCACCGCGTGCACCTGAACAACCCGCGCGACGTCGTGCCGGAATCGAACATGCCGGCCTATTCGTGGCTCGCGGCCAGCAGCGTGGAAGACGCCGACGTGCAGGCGCGCATGCGCGCGCTGCGTCGGCTCGGCGTGCCGTACACGGACGAGCAGGTTGCGAAAGCACCTGAAGAACTGAAGGGCAAGACCGAACTCGACGCACTGATCGCCTACCTGCAGGGACTGGGCGTGCAGATGCGCGGCGTGCGCACCGGAGGCTGAGCCATGGACGTGAACGATCTGCGCGCTTTGAGCACTGTGCTCGCCTTTCTCGCGTTCATCGGCATCGTCTGGTGGGCCTGGCACCGCAAGAGCCAGAAGGGCTTCGAGGAAGCGGCGCGCCTGCCCTTCGCCGACGACGAGCAACATGACCGCACCCTGGGGAGGCGCTAGATGAGCGACTTTACGAGCGTTTTCTGGGACTTCTTCATCGCCATCATCACCGTCGTTTCGGTAATCGGCTGCGGTGTCTTCCTCTGGTCGCAGAGCAAGCGGCGCGTCAAGGTCGGCGCGGGTCCCGATCCGGATACCACCGGGCACGTCTGGGACGGCGACCTGCAGGAATTCCACAACCCGCTGCCGCGCTGGTGGATGTGGCTGTTCCACATCACCGTCGTGTTCTCGATCGTGTATCTGATCCTGTACCCGGGGCTCGGCACCCAGTTCAAGGGCGTGCTCAACTGGACATCGAGTGGCCAGCACGAGACCGAGGTAAAGGCCGCGGAGACGAAGTACGGTCCTCTTTTCGCCTCGTACCTGAAGATGGACCTGGCGGCGGTCGCTGCCGACGAACGCGGGCGGCAGATGGGCGCGCGCATCTTCCAGAACAATTGTGCGCAGTGCCACGGTTCGGACGGGCGCGGTTCGCGCGGTTTCCCCAACCTGACCGACAACGAATGGCAGTGGGGCAGCACGCCGGAGGCGCTCGTGACCACGATCACCGCCGGGCGCACGGCGGCGATGCCGCCGATGGCCGCGGCGGTCGGCGGCGGCGAGAACGTCACCGACGTCGCGCATTACGTGCTGTCGCTTTCGGACTCGGCGCACGACTCGGTACGTGCCGCGCGGGGCAAGGAGAAATTCGCCGCCTGCGCGGCCTGCCACGGTCCGGACGCCAAGGGCAATCCCGCCCTCGGTTCGGTCGACCTGACCAACAAGACCTGGCTGTACGGCGGGACGGTGGCGACGATCAGCGAGACCATCACCAAGGGGCGCGGCGGCGTGATGCCGGCCTGGAAGGGGCTGCTCAGCGAGGCCGAGATCCATCTCGTTGCCGCTTACGTGCATTCGCTGGCCAACCCCGGCCAGGGCGCCGCAGTGCAGCCGGCGAAGAGGTGATCCGGCGCGCGCGGCGCAGGAGCGCGCCGCGCCGCGCTTGAACAGGTGGACCGGGAATGAACGCCGTCGACGAAGGCAAGCGGGTGCAGGAGGCGTCGGCGGCGGATCAGGCCGACGCCGTGCAGTCGCTGTACGCGAAGCGCGTCGAGATCTATCCGCGCGCGAAGATCGGTAAGCGTCTCGCCTGGTTCCAGAAGTGGCGCTGGGCCGCGGTGTGGCTGACCCAGATCGTCTACTACGGCCTGCCCTGGATCGAGTGGAACGACCGCCAGGCCGTGCTGTTCGACCTTGCCGCGCGCCGCTTCTACATCTTCGGGCTCGTGCTGTGGCCGCAGGACATCGTCTTCCTGACGGCGATCCTGATCATTGCGGCGTTCGCGCTGTTCCTCTTCACCGCCGTCGGCGGGCGGTTGTGGTGCGGCTACGCCTGCCCGCAGACGGTCTACACCGAGATCTTCATGTGGATCGAGCGCCGCATCGAAGGCGACCGGGCCCGGCGCATGCTGCTCGACCGCCAGCCGATGAACGCGCGCAAGTTGCTGCTGAAGAGCGCAAAGCATGCCGCGTGGATCGCGGTGGCGCTGTGGACCGGCTTCACCTTCGTCGGTTACTTCACGCCGATTCGCGAGTTCGGCTGGGAAATGCTCACCTTGCAACTCGGCGGCTGGTCCGCGTTCTGGGTGCTCTTCTACGGCTTCGCCACCTACGGCAACTCTGGCTGGATGCGCGAGCAGGTGTGCAAGTACATGTGCCCCTACGCGCGCTTCCAGAGCGCGATGTTCGACCAGGACACGCTGATCGTCACCTACGACGAGTCGCGCGGCGAGCCGCGCGGCGCCGGCAGCAGGAAGAAGAGCCGCAAGGAACTCGGCCTGGGCGACTGCGTCGACTGCGGACTTTGCGTTCAGGTCTGTCCGACCGGCATCGACATCCGCGACGGACTGCAGTACGAGTGCATCGGCTGTGCCGCCTGCATCGACGCCTGCAACCACGTGATGGAGCGCGCAGGGCTGCCGAAGGGGCTGGTCCGCTACTCGACGACCAATGCGATGCGCCGCGGCCTGGACTCGAAGGCAATGTGGCAGCGCGTGTTCAGGCCGCGGGTGCTGATCTACGGCGCGTTCCTGCTCGCGATCACCGCGGCGCTGGCTGTGGCGCTGGTGCTGCGCGTGCCGCTCAAGGTCGACCTGATCCGTGACCGCGGCGCGCTGGCGCGCGAGGCCGACGACGGTCGGGTGGAGAACGTCTACCGCATGCAGGTGTCGAACACGACCGAGGCGCGGCGCGTGTTCAGCGTGATGGCGGCGGGTCTGCCGGGTCTCGCCGTCGCCTCCGAAACGCGCTTCGAGGTCGGGCCGGCCGCGGTCGCGTCGATCCCGCTGCGGCTGCTGGCTGACGGGGAGCAGGTGGCGCCGGGTTCGCACAAGATCTCGATCGAGGTTCGTGCCGAGGACGACCCGAAGGTCGCGGTGCGCGAGACGACCACCTTCCTCGGCCTGCGCCGATGAGCGGCGCAGGCAAACCGTGACCAAGCAGGAGCAGCGGATGCACACGACGACGGCCCCCTGGTACCGGCAGCGCTGGCCATGGCTGCTGATGGTGCCGCCGCTGGCGGCCGTGATCGGCGGCGTCATCACGCTCGTGCTGGCCGTACGCAGCAACGATGGTGTCGTCGCCGCCGACTACTACAAGCGCGGTCTGGCGATCAACGCCGAACTGTCACGCAGCCAGCGCGCCGCCGAACTCGGACTGACGGCCGAAGTCAGCGCCGGCGGCGAGGCCGCCGGCGACAGCGTCCATGTTCGTGTCGAAGCGGAGCGTGGCGTGCCGCCGGAGGCCGCCCTGCGCATCCGCCTGGTGCATCCGGGGCGCAGCGGCGCCGACCGCACCGCCATGCTCAGCCGCGTGTCGGCCGCCCCCGATAACCGCAGCGCCGAGTATCGCGGGGCCTGGGATGCCGCTGCCGTGCTGCACGTGCCGGTCGCCTGGCGCGTGGTCCTCGAAGGCCGCGACTGGCGGCTCGATGGCGGCATCGCCGCAGGAGAGGTGCGTGGCTTCAGGCTGGTTGCCGTTCAATGAGCCGCGCCCCGGGGAGACGACGATGCTGAACAGCGGGCTGACGCAGAGAATCCTGTGGGTGTTGTGGCCCTCGTTCCTGGTCGCGGCGGTGGCCGAGTTGCTGGTGTTCGCGGTGATCGACCCGGCCGACGTGCACGTGTTCGGCGTGCCGGTCGACGCCGGCCGCATGCCCGTCTACACGATCGGCTTCTTTTTCTTCTGGGCACTCGGCGCGACTGCGGCCGCACTGACGGTTTTCCTGCAGCGTTCGCCGGTCGAGGTCAACCGCTGCCCGCTGAATGTCGAAGATCGGCCTCAGGGATGCCCGAAGGGCCATGAGGGGAACGAAGCGCCGGGGGAGCGGAAAGGGACAACAGGGCGGGGCGCTGAGGCGCCCGGTGATGTGTCCGTGGCGCGGAGCTCGACGAGCCGGCGGCTTGCCTTCAGCGGGATTCGGGCTGCGGCCCCTGGCCGGCCATGATCGCGCGCAGGCCCTCAGGATCGACGATGTGCACGTGCTTCTGGTTGACCTCGATCAGCCCGTCGGTGGCGAAGCGCGACAGCGCCCGGCTGACAGTCTCCAGCTTCAGGCCGAGGAAGCTGCCGATCTCTGCGCGCGTCATCCGCAGCACGAACTCCGAGCGCGAATAGCCGCGCGCCTCGAAGCGCTGCGAGAGGTTGAGCAGGAACGCCGCCAGCCGTTCCTCGGCATGCATGCTGCCGAGCAGCAGCATCACGCCGTGCTCGCGCACGATCTCGCGGCTCATCACCTTGTGAAAATGGCTGCGCAGCGCCGGCACCGCAGAGGCGACTTCCTCGATGCGGTCGTACGGAATCACGCAGACCTCGGTGTCTTCCAGTGCCACGGTGTCGCACGAATGCTGTTCGCCGCTGATTCCGTCCATGCCGACCAGTTCGCCGGCCATGTGAAAGCCAGTCACCTGCTCGCGGCCATCGGCCGAAACGACCGTGCTCTTCAGAAAGCCGAGGCGCACCGCATACAGCGACTCGAAGTGGTCGCCGGCACGAAAAAGCGAATCGCCGCGCTTGACGCGCTTGCGCGTGGCCACCAGTTCCTCGAGCTTGTCGACCTCACCGAGCGACAGTCCTACCGGCAAGCACAACTCGCGCAGGTTGCAGTTCGAGCAGGCTACTTTCAGATGGAGCGCGGAAAAACTCGGCGCGTTCACAGGGGGGCTCCGCAGGCGTCGACAGGGCTTTTCAGCCGAGGCATATGTAACGAGACCCGTATCTTACAAAGATTGCGTCGGGTCGGCCCGGCGCCGCGCATGCGCGGTATTTTGCAGGCCATCCGGCACCGGCAATGACCCTGCTGCGGCCATGCCCTTGGGCTGAACCGCGGTTGATACCCATCAACTCCGCACGGACCTGCCGCTCGAATAATCCGACCCGACGACGCCCACCCGGCGACAACCGACACACGCCAAAACGCCTATGCTTGCCCCTGTGACGACCGTAAAAGACATCGAACTGCCGGGCGAGGCGCTGCTGCGCCGGTTCGACCACCCCGGGCCGCGTTACACGTCGTACCCGACCGCCGACCGCTTCGTCGAGGCGTTCGATGCCGAGACGTTTGCGGCCCGCCTCGCCAAGCGCGGCGACCTGGCCTCGCCGGCGCCGCTGTCGATTTACGTGCACGTTCCGTTCTGCGACAAGGTCTGCTTCTATTGCGCCTGCAACAAGGTCGTCACGCGCCATCACGAGCGCGCCGCCGAGTATCTGGATGCGCTGCAGACGGAGGCCGATCTCGTCGGCGGCCTGCTGACCGGTCCGCGCGAACTCGAGCAGCTGCACTTCGGCGGCGGCACGCCGACCTTCCTCAGCAACGCCGAGCTCGCGCAGGTGATGGCGATGCTGACCGAGCGCTACCCGCTCGCGAAGAATGCGGAGTGCAGCATCGAAGTGGATCCGCGCTCGACGCCGCCGGACAAGGTGCGCACGCTGGCGGAGCTCGGCTTCAATCGCATGTCGATGGGCGTGCAGGATTTCGACCCGCAGGTGCAGAAGGCGGTCAACCGCCTGCAAAGCTACGAGATGACGCGCGCGACGATCGACGCCGCGCGCGAAGCCGGCTTCGTGTCGGTCAACCTCGACCTCATCTACGGCCTGCCCCGGCAGACCCGCGCGGGCTTCTCGAAAACACTCGACCGCGTGCTCGAACTGTCGCCGGAACGCATCGCGCTATATCACTACGCGCACCTGCCCGAGCGTTTCAAGACGCAGCGGCGCATCTTGGCGGAAGAACTCCCGCCTTCGGCGGAAAAGACGCAGATCATGCTCGACGCGATCACCCGGCTCACCGAGGCCGGCTATCGCTACATCGGCATGGATCACTTCGCCAAGGACACCGACGACCTTGCCTTGGCGCAGGCGCGCGGCCGGCTGCACCGGAACTTCCAGGGCTACTCGACGCGACCCGACTGCGACCTGATCGGGCTCGGCGTTTCGTCGATCAGCAAGGTCGGCCCGACCTATTCGCAGAACGTCCGCGAACTGGACGAGTACTACGATCGCCTGCGCGCAGGGGGCCTGCCGACGGCGCGTGGCGTGATGCTCGACCGGGACGATCTGCTGCGCCGCGCCGTCATCATGGCGCTGATGTGCCACTTCGAGGTCAGCAAGGAAGGCATCGAGGCAGCGCACCTGATCCGGTTCGACGAATATTTCGGCCGCGAACTCGAAGACCTGCGCGCCTTCGAGGACGCGGGACTGGTCGAGATCACGCACGACTGGATCAGCGTGTCCCCGAAGGGCAAGCTGCTGGTGCGCGGAATCGCCATGGTCTTCGACCGCTACCTGCGCCAGGACCAGCGGCTGCGCCGCTACTCGAAGATCGTCTGAGCCGCACAGCGCCGCCGTCGTCGCGCGGCGTGGCGCCTCTGGCCTCGGGCCGCCTGATCAGCCATGGAACCGCAGATCACTTCGCTCGCCGCGCAGGCGTTCGCCGCATTCTCCCTCGCCCTGGTCGGCGGACTGCACTGCGCCGGAATGTGCGGCGGCATCGTCGGTGCCTTGCAGCTGAACCGGCCGCGCGAGGTTTCGGCTTCGCGGCTGGCTGCGGGGTATCA
>JAHEDN010000407.1 GCA_024641225.1 Burkholderiales bacterium
CTGGGTCGACGGCCAAGTCGACCTGGCGCATCACCTGAAGCGCGTGCGGCTGCCGAAACCGGGAACGACAGCCCAGCTTGAGGCCGCGGTGTCCCGGCTGCATGCGCAGCGGCTGGACCGAGGCCGACCGCTGTGGCAGTTCGTTTTCATCGACGGCCTCGCCGACGGTGGTTTTGCCTTGTATACGAAGGTGCACCACGCCGCTGTCGATGGCGCAGCGGGCGTTGCGTTGGCTCGGGCGCTGCTCGATCCGGCGCCAGGCTCGTCGGGCGACGCATCGGAAACTGCCCGGAAGATGTTCCACGGCGAGCAGTCCGAGCCCGCCGCGGCGACGCTGCTTGGCCTGGCGCTGGCGCATAGCGGCCGCGCCGGCCTCGGCCTGCTGCGGCAGGCGCCCGCGATCGTGCGAGCCGCGTTCGGCCTCCTGCGGGGCGCCGGCAGCGGCGCACTGGCGGCGTCGGTTCGCCAAGTTCGCCTCGCGCCGATGAGCGTTTTCAACCATGCGATCGACGCCCGCCGCAGCATCGCCACGGCATCGCTGCCGCTGGCGCCGTTGCGCTCGATTGCCGATCGCCACGAGGTGACGGTGAATGACGTCGTGCTCGCAGTCGTGGGCGGCGCGCTGCGCCGCCACCTGCGCGCACGCGACACGCTGCCGGGCCCGGCGATGCTGGCCGCGATGCCGGTGTCACTGCGGGCCAGCGGCGACGCACAGATGAACACGCAGGCCACGATGGCGCAGGTGAGCCTGGCCACGGACATCGCCGATCCGCTCGAGCGCCTGAGAACGATCCATGCCGCCGCCGGTGTGGCCAAGTCGATGTCGCGCGGGCTGCGGCCGGCATTCGGGCTGACGCTGCCGTCGATTGGCCTGCCGTGGCTGGTGACGGCGGCGGCGGCCCTCCATGGGGCGGGAGGGCTTTCCGCGCGGCTGCCACGGCTGGCGAACGTCGTTGTCTCGAACGTTCCCGGGCCTGCCGTCCCGCTGTATTTCGCCGGCGCCCGGCTGCGCACGTGGTGGCCACTGTCGATCGTCGAGCACGGGCTCGGGTTGAACATCACCGTGCTTCGCTACCTCGATTCTCTGGATTTCGGGTTGGTGGCGGCGCGGAGGCTGGTGCCTGATGCCGGACCGCTGGCGCAGGATCTGCGCATGGCCTTCGACGAGCTGGTTTCGGCGGCACTGCCGCCGGGAGAAAAGAAGCGGCGGGTGGCCACTGCGGGCCACCCTGTCCCACGGTCGAAGCGCTCGGCCTCGGCCGCGCCGCGCGGGCAGCGCCGCGGCAGGCGCGGTGCCGCCTAGCACCGCCGCCTACCATCTTGCCGCCTGCGACAGCGAAGAATCGATGCACAACCCGCAGCACTGGTACGAATACGGTCTGGCGCGCGCCCCAGGGCTGATCCGGCTGGCGCTCGAATGGCGGGTGCCGCTGGAATTCGGCGCGGCGATGCTGGCGCAGCCGTGGCTGGCCACGGCCGTCGAGGGCGACGGGCATCCGGTGCTCGTGTTTCCCGGCATGCTGGCTTCGGACGGTTCGACCGGGCCGCTGCGCCGCTATCTCGGCGGGCTCGGCTACGCGTGCTACGGGTGGGGACTCGGCAACAACCTCGGGCCGCGCGACGGCGTGCTCGATGCCTGTCGCGCACTGCTGCACGAGATCAGCCGGCGGCACCGGCGAAGGGTGAGCCTGATCGGCTGGAGTCTCGGTGGTATCTATGCCCGTGAATTGGCCAAGGAGTTTCCGCGTCGGGTGCGCCTGGTGATCACGCTGGGAACGCCGTTCACCGGGCACCCGAAGGCGACCAATGCCTGGCGCGTGTACGAGCTGGTGACCGGGCACCGCATTGGCGCGCCCGACCTGCATGCGCCGCTCCGAAAGCCGCCGCCGCTGCCGACCACCTCGATCTACAGCCGCACCGACGGCGTGGTCGCCTGGCAGTGCTGCGTAGAGAGGCCGGGCTCGAGCGCGGAAAACATCGAGGTCGAATCGAGCCACCTCGGTCTGGGCCTGAATCCGCTGGCCTGGTACGCGATTGCCGACCGCCTGGCGCAGCGGCAAGGAAACTGGAAGCCCTTCGAGCGCAGCGAGGGCGCGCGCGCCTGGCTGTTTCGCGACCCTGGTCGCCGCGGCCTGTTCTGACGCGGACACGGCGACGCCCGCGATGCCCGTCGCGACTGTCAACGGGTTGACGATCGACTACGGGGTGCACGGCGCGGCCGGCGCGCCGCCGCTGCTGGCGATCATGGGACTGGGCATGCCGGCCGCAGCGTGGCCGCCCGAACTGATCGCCCGGCTGGTCGCGCGCGGAGCGCGCGTGATCACGTTCGACAACCGCGACAGCGGCGGCTCGACGAAACTCGACGGCGCGCGCACGATCCCGCTTCCGGTGGCCATGCTTCGCGCGGCGCTGCGGCTGAACGTGCCGGCGCCGTACACGCTGCACGAGATGGCGGAGGACGCCGCCGGCCTGCTCGACGCGCTCGGCATCGAGCGGGCGCACCTCGTCGGCGTGTCGATGGGCGGGATGATTGCGCAGCTGCTGGCGGCGAAACATCCGCAGCGGGTGGCGAGCCTGACTTCGATCATGTCGTCGACCGGCAATCCCCATCCGCGCGTGGCCTGGGGCAGGCCAAAGGCGCTGCGGGCGATCCTGTCGCGGCCGAAAGATCCGCGCGACCTGCAGTCGGTCATCGACCGTCTCGAGCATGTGTTCAGCGTCATCGGCAGTCCGGCGGCGGAGCGCGATCGCGCCGGCCAGCGCGCCCACTACGAGCGCATTGCCCGCCGCGGGCTCGACACGGCGGCGTCGCGCCGCCAGTTGCTGGCCGTACTGGCCGCCGGCGACCGACGCGAATGGCTGGCGCGGATTACTGCGCCGACGCTGGTGCTGCACGGCCGGCTCGATCCGCTGGTGCCGCTGGCGGCGGGCATCGAAACGGCGCAGTGCATCACGGGGGCACGGCTCGTGGTCATCGAGGGCATGGCTCATGACCTGCCCCCAGCGCTGCTGCCGCGGATCGCCGACGAGATCGCCGAGCACGCGGCCCTTCCCGCCGGGTCGGGCGACTGAGCGGATCGGCAGCGAGCGCTGCCGGCGCTGCCCTACGCCGTCTCGCGCGTCCGGCGCTTTTTCAGCTTGGTGCGAATGCGGTCCTGTTTCAGCGCCGACAGGTAGTCGA
>JAHEDN010000042.1 GCA_024641225.1 Burkholderiales bacterium
GGACGCGCCGCACTGGGCGATGAGGCTTTTACGCAGTTGAGGGCGGAGGGGCGGGCGATGAGCCAGGAGCCGCTCGCCGAGTTCATGCTGGCGACGACGGACGAGGTGGCCTCAGGCCCCATATAGCCGACGGTGCCGAGCGGCAGGTCTTGGCCGTTCTGCGACCTCGGCCAGCCTGACCAAAGCCGACCTTGACCGCCGCTCCCTGGACTGCGGAATCAGCCACTTCCAGCGGCGGGCAGGGTCTTGCCATGTGCAATGGCACTCCACTTCTTGATAGAATGTATCTATCTATCGTTCATCCGAGTAGACACGATGGCGTGCGGATTCAAGAGTGGCGGCCGCACCAAGGGCACGCCGAACCGGAAAACGGCTGAAATCGTCGAGCGGTTAGAGGCGCTCGACTGCGACCCACTTGAGGGCATGGTGGCGCTTGCAATGGACGACAGCAATCCGCCGGAACTCCGAGGGCGCATGTATTCGGAACTGGCCGCCTATCTTTATCCGAAGCGCAAAGCCGTCGAGCACTCCGCCGAGGACGGCTCGGCGAGCGTCACGTTCAGTTGGATGAGCAGTCAGGACGTGCGCAGCCTGCCGTCGGAAGAACTCGTCAACGTGATTTTGCAGCGCATTGCCGACGGCGACGTACCCACAGACGAGGTGCCGCAACTGATTGATGTCGTGCGGGCGGAACTCGGGGAGCGGTTGTCCTGACTCGCCGGGAAGGCCCCGGCACCAGCAATGCGAAAAGCGACCGGGGTGTGGGTCCCAGCGGGAGGCTCAGGCGGGGTGTCGTGCCGGTCGGCTACGGAAAAGAAGACCCGCCACCTGGGCCGGGTTCGTTCAAAAGAGTTCTCGCCTGACTGCGAAGGCGGGAATGCAAGCGCGTAGCATCCATTGAGAGGCATGCTACGTGTTCAGACTGATCGCGCTTCCTAGCCTGCTGATTTCCTTGTCCGCACTTGCACAGACGCGCACCGTACCTGTGCTTGGGGTTCTCGTCGGCTATACGGACAAGACGTGGTCTGCAACTGCGCCTTCCACTCTTACTCAGCAGTCAGCAATATAGGCGACACTTGGCGCCATGAAGAATGATCGAATCAGCTGCGGCATGCGCTTCAGTTGCGCCAGTTGCTCCTCAATGCGCTCGCGCAGCGATTCGCCCGCACGCAGCGGCGCACGCGCCACACCAGTGCGCTTGACATGACTCCAGACCAGCTCATCGGGGTTCAGGTCCGGTGCGTAGCCGGGCAGGAAGTGCAGCGTCAGCTTGCCTTGGGTGCTGGCCACGTACTCACGCACCGCCACTGTCTTGTGCGCCGGCAGGCTGTCCAGAATCAGGTGCACCGATTTGCGCCGGCCGCGCATGAACTGGCGCAGCAGAGCGACGAACAACGTCGCGTTCAGCGCCCCGCCGAAGGTGCAGTACCAGAATGCCCCCTTGGCGCTGACCGCCGAGGCCGCGCTGATCGACTGTCGCTGTCCCGGCCGATTCACCACGGGCGTTTGCCCGCGCACGCCCCAGGTCTTGCCGTGCACCGCGTCGGCACGAAAGCCCGACTCGTCCCAGAACAGGATCTCGGCGCCGTCGCGCCGCGCCTGCGCGGCGATGCGCGGGTAGTGCTCGCGCTGCCAGCGCTCGATCGCCTGCGCATCGCGCTGATAGGCCCGTTGCAGCGGCTTCTGCGGGCTCAGGCCCAGCCGCTCGAGCAAGGCGCCCACGCTGGTCACGCTCAGTCGCAGGCCGAACTTGCGCTCGATCAGGTCGGCCACCACCGCCCGCGTCCACAGTCCGAAGTCCAGGCCGTACTGCCGCGGATCACGGCCGTTGACCCACCGAAACACCTGCTGCTCCTGCTTGGGCGTGAGCACGCGCGGGCGCCCAGTGCCAACCGTGGCGCCGAGTGCGGCCACGCCGCTGCGCGAGCGCAGCGCCTTGCCGATCCACTTGTAGATGGTGGTGCGGTTGAACCCGTAGGACTCGATCACCGCGGCCGGCGACTCGCCCTCGGCAACCCGTTCGATCGCCATCAGGCGAATCGTCTCCAGGGTGGCGTGATCCAGCGTGCGGCCGTCTCGCTTCATGACGCCTTCGACTGCACCCGCCGCGCGGAGTTCCATCTTGTCGCCTAAATTACCGACTTATAAGTAAGGCGCGGCGATCGAACGGCCTTGCTCACGCTGCCGCATCCGTCGCCGCCACCAGGCGGCGACGCCGGTGGGCCGATCGGTCAGCACGCGGCGGACCCAGAGCAGGATCAACAGCATCAGAGCCAGCACGGTCATCGTGGCCACGACCAGACCGAAACCGTGCGGATGCTTGGCGCCAGGGATGTGCTCGAAGTTCATGCCCCAAAGTCCTGCGATCAGCGTCAGCGGCGCAAAAACGGCGGTGATCACGGTCAGGATGCGCATGACCTGGTTGGTGCGATGCGCGGTGGCGGAGAAGTGCAACTGCACGGCAGTTTCGATCGAGTTCTCCAACCGCCCGGCGTGGCGAAGTACGCGTTCGATGTGTTCGATCACGTCGGCGATGCGAACCAGGTGAACATCGCTGTGCTGCGCTTCGGGTGTTGAGTCGAGATAGTCGTCACGCAGTTCCTGGATCGCATCGCGCTGTTCCTCGCACAGGCTCTGCAGGCGACGAAGCTCGATGCGCGCATCGAGAAGGGCGCGCCAGTCGTCGAAAGACCGGCGAGGGTTGAGAAGCTCACGCTGCCAGCCGTCGAGTCGGTCCGTCAGCGGCTGGCGCAGGTCGAGATAGCGGTCGACCATCCCGTTGACCAGGCGCAGCAGGAGGTCTTCCGGTCGCTGCGGCAGGCGCGCCACTGTTCCTTCAGCGCCATCCGTGGCGTTGATGACCGCCGTTTTCGAGGCCAAGCGCGCCTTAGGCTCAAGCAGGCGCACTCGGACCTGCTCGATGCTGCGCGAGTCCGCGTTGCGCACGGTGACCAGCAGGCGTTCGAAAACGAAGAAGGTGACCGGCCGGGTGACGATCGGCTGCAGCCTGCGGCCGCGGTGCTGCTGCTCCGGCAGGTGACCGATGTCCGCCAGCGGGGTCAGCGTGCGGTCCTTTTCCGGCGTCAGCTTGCGGAAGACCAGCATGTCGTACGCGGCAGTCGAATCGAAATACGACGGATGCTGAAGATTGGCTGCATCGCGCAGGTGCAAGTCGAAGATGCGTGCGCTGGTCAGGCGTTGCACCGCCTTGCGCAGCGCCTCGGGATCGCCGCTGAATTCGTCGTGCGTCAGGTCGAACCAGTAAAAGCCCGTGGCGGCGAGCGCCTCGGGCGCGGCGTCCAGGCGGCTCGCGGCTTCCGGCTGGATATGAATCCAGTTCATCGGCCGCTCAAGCTTCCTGCGCCAGCCATTGCGCCGCCTGCAGCGCGAAGTAGGTGAGTACGCCGTCGGCGCCGGCCCGCTTGAAGGCAAGCAGCGACTCGAGCACGGCCTTCTTCTCGTCGAGCCAGCCGTTGGCGGCTGCGGCCTTCAGCATCGCGTATTCGCCGCTGACCTGGTAGACGAAAGTCGGCATGTGGAATTCGTCCTTCACCCGCCGCACGATGTCTAGGTACGGCATGCCCGGCTTGACCATCACCATATCGGCGCCTTCGCCGATGTCGAGCGCCACTTCGCGCAGCGCTTCATCGGTGTTGGCCGGATCCATCTGGTAGACGGCCTTGTTCGACTTGCCGAGGTTGGTGGCCGAACCGACGGCGTCGCGGAACGGGCCGTAGAAGGCGCTCGCGTACTTGGCCGAATACGCCATGATGCGGGTGTGAATGTGGGTGGCGCTTTCGAGTGCTTCACGGATCGCGCCAATGCGGCCGTCCATCATGTCGCTCGGCGCGACGATGTCGACGCCTGCCTCGGCCTGCACCAGCGCCTGACCGCGCAACACCTCGATCGTTTCGTCGTTCAGCACATAGCCGCTGTCGTCGATCAGCCCGTCCTGGCCGTGCGTGGTGAACGGATCGAGCGCCACGTCGGTCAGCAGGCCGAGATCGGGGAAGCGGCGCTTCAGTTCCCGAACGGCACGCGGCACCAGGCCGTTCGCATTGGTCGCTTCGCGGCCATCCGGAGTCTTCAACGACATGTCGATGACCGGAAAGAGCGCCATGACCGGAATGCCCGCTGCCACGCACTGCTCGGCCACGGGAAGCAGCAGGTCGATCGAAAGTCGCTGCACGCCCGGCATCGAGGCGACCGCCTCGCGCCGGCCCTTGCCGTCGAGGATGAATACCGGATAAATGAAGTCGTCGACGGTCAGACGATGCTCGCGCATCAATCGGCGTGAAAAATCATCTCGCCGCATGCGACGAAGACGGAGCGCGGGGTACTGGCCATGCATCGACATAGGGGAGCTCCGAGCTTCCTTCCAGACACCGTTGCGCGAAACTTCACACGGGCGACGCCGTCGCCTCCCGCCTTGTTCCTTGAGCGGGGCCTGTAAAGGCATTGCACCCCGAGCCTGGCTCGGGTTTTTTTGCCGCGATGATGATACGCGTGCGCCTGTCGGCGGACGTCGACCGTGTCGATTCTCAGCCTTCGACGACGTGCGACAGCGTTTCGCGCAGTTCCTCCAGGCCTTCGCGCTTCAGCGCCGAGAAGAGCTGCACCGAAACCAGCATCGGCAGTGCGTCGGCGCGATGCTCGGTCTGCGCCAGCACGCGCGCGCGCTCGGCGCGGCCGATCTGATCGGCCTTGTTCAGCAGGATGTGAACGCGCAGCCGTGCCGCGTCATCGCGGGCGGTCAGCCACGCCAGCAGTTGCTCGTCGGCGGTGGCCAGCGGCCGGCGCGCATCGGTCACGAGCACCACGCCGGCCAGCAGTCGGCGCGTGGCCAGGTAGCCGCCTACCAGCTGGTCCCAGCGCACGCGCTTGTCCTCGTGTACCTTGGCAAAGCCGTAGCCCGGCAGGTCAACGAGGTAGGCACGGACCATCGGCTCGCCGCTCTCGCGGCGCTCGGCCAACTCGAAGAAATTAAGCAACTGCGTGCGACCCGGTGTCTTGCTGGCGTGTGCGAGTTGGCGCTGTCCGGTCAGCACGTTGATGACCGTCGATTTTCCGGCGTTGGAGCGACCGACGAAGGCGATCTCCGGCACCATCGTCAGCGGCGCTCGGTTCAGTTCCGCCAGTTCGGCGACCGAGATCAGAAAGCGGGCGGACTCGAAGCGCAGCACGGGGGTCGGGAAGTAATCGTCGTCAGCGGCGTTGGCGGGGCACAAGGGCGGCGGCCGCAGGGGCTCCGGTAGAATACGCGGCTTCGATCCGGCGCCACCAAGAGAGCGCTGCCGGCGTGCGCAAGTCCATAAGAATCGGCTATGAATCCCATTTTCTCAACGATGCGTCTCGTTTCCCGCCGTGCCGCCGTCGCGACCGCGTTGGTGGGGCTGACGCTACCGCTTGCCGTTGTGGCCCAGGACAAGTCGAACCAGCCGGACCTCAAGCGCGGCCAGGAAATTGCTCAGACCATCTGCGCGGCCTGTCATGGCGCCGACGGCAACTCGACCATTGCCGCAAATCCGAAGTTGTCAGGGCAGGATGCCGTCTACCTGCTGAAGCAACTGAACGACTACGCCAGGCCGGCCAGCGACAAGGGTGCGCGTGTCAACAGCATCATGACTGGCATCGTCGGCGGGATTTCGGAGGCCGATCGGCTGCATGTGACTGCCTATTACGCTGGCCAGAAGCACAAGCCGGGCGCATCGCGCAATCCGGATACGCTCGAACTCGGCCAGCGCGTCTACCGCGCCGGCATTCCGGAGCGTGGCGTGCCCGCTTGCAGCGGCTGCCACAACCCGTCAGGTGCGGGAATACCGGTGCAGTACCCCCGTCTGGCGGGGCAGCATGCCGAGTACACCGTGGCGCAGCTGAAAGCGTTCCACGATGGCACACGACGGAACAATGTTCCGATGTCACAGATCGCGGGGCGCCTGACCGAGGCCGAGATGCGCGCCGTGGCCGACTACGCGGCAGGATTGCGCTGAAGCGCCAGCGCGCCTGAGTTCCGCTGCGCGTCTCGACGGCTGAGCCCGCGTTGAGATTTACTGCCGGCCAAAGACTTCGTTGACCTGCTGAGTGACGCGGATGAAGGTCGTCCGCTTCGACAGTTCCTTCAGGCGGCGGGCGCCGACATAGGTGCAGGCCGAGCGCACCCCGCCGAGGATGTCCTGGACCGTGCGCGCCACCTCTCCGCGATACGGAACGAGAACCTCCCTGCCCTCAGCGGCACGGTACTCGGCAACGCCACCGGAATACAACTCCATTGCCGTGCGACTGCTCATGCCGTAGAAGCGCTGCAGGCGCTCGCCGTTACGCTCGACAATCTCTCCACCGCATTCGTCGTGGCCGGCCAGCATGCCGCCGAGCATTACGAAGTCCGCGCCGCCGCCAAAAGCCTTGGCGACATCGCCCGGCGTGGCGCAACCACCGTCGGCGCAGATGTGACCGCCGAGACCGTGCGCGGCGTCGGCGCACTCGATCACGGCCGACAGTTGCGGGTAGCCGACGCCGGTGAGGTTGCGCGTGGTACACACCGAGCCAGGGCCGATACCGACCTTGACGATGTCAGCTCCTGAAAGGATCAGTTCCTCTGTCATTTCGCCCGTCACGACGTTTCCCGCCATGATCACCAGATTCGGGTAGCGGCTGCGCAGTCGCGTCACGAAGGTGACGAAGTTCTCGTGATAGCCGTTGGCGACGTCGATGCACGCGTACTGCACCGCGCCGGGAGCCGCCTGCACGAGCCGCTGGAACTTTTCCTCGTCGGCCCCTGTGATGCCCATCGAATAGAAGGCCGCCTGCTTGCGCTCGAGCGCTTTGAAGAATCCGACATACTCGTCGACGCCGTAATGCTTGTGCAGCGAGGTCGACAGCCCAAAGGGATCGAGCGCCCTGGCCATTTCGAAGGTGCCGATGGTGTCCATGTTGGCAGCGATGATCGGAATGCCGCGGTAGGGTCCCTTGGCATGGCGGAATTCGAACTCGCGCGTGATATCCACCTCGCTCCGCGAGGTCAGCGTCGACCGCTTGGGTCGAATCAGGACGTCCTTGTAGTCGAGCTTGACCTCGTGTTCGATATGCATCGTTGCTTTCTCCGGTGGCGTGCGGCGCGGCAAGTTTAGGGTTTGCCTGGCGGAAACTTCGGCCTGTCGTAGAGGTCAATCCCCAGGGGTGCAAGACCGCGCTGTAAGGTTCTCTCCGCGCAGACGACTCTTGGGTCTACAGCCGCCACGGAAGGGCCGCCAGATGCTGATTCACCGCCAAACGGACATTGCACCCTCCGAGATCACCCCGCCGCGCCACTGGCGCGACCGCAGGGCGCTGGTGCAGGCCGCGGTCGCGGCCGGCCTGCTAGGCGCCGCGGGCCAGGCGGCGGCCCGGAACACGTCTTCGCAGAAGCTGACGGCGAAGCAGAGCCCGCTGTCGACGATGGAGCGGGCCACCCCATATGAACTGGTCACCAGTTACTGCAACTTCTACGAGTTCGGCACGGAGAAGGCAGATCCAGCGCGCACCGCGCCTGCGCGGCTGAGGACGCGCCCGTGGCAGGTTGCCGTGGACGGCGAGGTGCGCCGGCCGCGCACGTTCGACGTCGACGACCTGCTCAAGCTGGCGCCGCTGGAGGAGCGCATCTACCGCCTGCGCTGCGTCGAAGCCTGGTCGGCGGTGGTGCCGTGGATCGGCTATCCGCTCGCCGAACTGATCAGGCACGTCGAACCCACCGGCAACGCGAAGTTCGTCGAGTTCACCACGCTGGCGGATCCGCAGCAGATGCCCGGGCTGCCGTCGCGCGTGCTGGACTGGCCCTACGTCGAGGGCCTGCGCATGGATGAGGCCCGGCATCCGCTGACTCTGCTTACCTTCGGCCTGTACGGTGAGGTGCTGCCCAGCCAAAACGGGGCACCGCTGCGCGTCGTGGTTCCCTGGAAGTACGGTTTCAAGAGCGCGAAGTCACTTGTGCGCATCCGCTTTGTCGAACGGCAGCCGGTCAACAGCTGGCACAAGTCGGCACCGAAAGAGTACGGCTTCTACTCGAACGTCAATCCGAATGTCGATCATCCGCGCTGGAGCCAGGCCAGCGAGCGGCGCCTCGGCGACGACGGGCTCTTCAATCGCCGACGACCGACATTGATGTTCAACGGCTACGGCGACCAGGTTGCTGCGTTGTACGCGGGTATGGACCTGAAGCGCTGGTTCTGAATCCGTGGCCGTGATCTCGCGGCAAGGTCCGCTGCTGGCCCGGTTCGCGCCGCGGATACCACCGGTTCTCGCGCCGCGCACCTTCGCACGTCTGCAGGCGGCTCTTTTCGTCACCGCGCTGCTGCCGTTGGCGCGCCTGTTCTTTCTCGGCTTCAACGCGGGGCTCGGCGCCAACCCGGTCGAATTCGTGATTCGTTCGCTCGGCACGTGGACCCTCGTCGCACTGGTCGTCACGCTGTCGATCACGCCGATGCGGCTGGCGACCGGGTGGGCCTGGCCGCTGCGGCTGCGGCGTATGTTCGGCCTGTTCGCCTTCTTCTACGCGGTGCTGCATTTCGCCGCCTACCTGTGGCTCGACCAGTGGTTCGACGTGGCGGCGATCTGGACGGACGTGCTGAAGCGGCCGTACATCACAATTGGTGCAATGACGCTGCTGCTGCTCGTTCCGCTCGCAATCACGTCCAGCAACGGCTGGGTGCAGCGCCTCGGCGGCCGCAACTGGCAGCGCCTGCACCGCCTCGTATACGTCGTCGCAGGGCTCGCCGTCCTGCACTTCTGGTGGCAGAGGGCGGCCAAGAACGACGTCAGCGAGCCGCTTGCCTACGCGATCGTCATCGGCCTGCTGCTCGGCGTCCGACTACTGCGCTCGGTCTGGCAGCGCTACGGAAGGATGGACTCGAGCGCGAACAACTCCTCGACCGTTTCGCGGCGACGGACCTCGTAGACCCTTGCGCCGTCGACCATGACTTCCGCGGCCCGGCCGCGAGAGTTGTAGTTGCTGGCCATGCTCATGCCGTAGGCGCCGGCGCCGAGAATGGCCAGCAGGTCGCCTGGCTCCGCGGCCAGTTGCCGCTCTCGCGCCAGCCAGTCGCCCGACTCGCAGATCGGGCCGACGATGTCGTACGTGTGCACCGAGCCACCGCGCTGCGCGACCGGCTGCACCTCCATCCACGCGTCGTACAGCGACGGCCGGACGAGGTCGTTCATTCCCGCGTCGACGACGAGAAAGTTCTTCTCTTGCCCCGGCTTGACGATGTTCACGCGGGTGAGCAGGGCGCCGGCCGGGCCGACGATCGATCGGCCCGGCTCGAACATCAGCATCTTGTCGCGGTGACCTCTTGCATCGACCCGCGCCATCAGCGCGCCGATGAGTTCGGCCGCTGCCGGTGGACGCTCGTCGCGGTAACGGATGTCGAGTCCGCCACCGAAGTCGATGTGGGCGAGCTCAATGCACTCGCCGGCCAGGCCGTCCACGAGATCGAGCAGCCGGTCGGCCGCCTCCAGGTAAGGCGCGATATCGCTGATCCGGGAGCCGATGTGACAATCGATGCCCACGACTTCGACATGAGGCATCGCAGCCGCCCTTCGATAGAGCGGCAGCGTGTCGGCATACGCGACGCCGAACTTGTTGGAACGAAGTCCGGTCGAGATGTATGGGTGCGTCTTCGGATCGACATCCGGGTTGACGCGCACAGACACGCGCGCGCGCCGGCCGGTTGCTGCGGCGACGCGCTCGACCATCTCGAGCTCGGCCACCGACTCGAGGTTGAAGCACAGGATCTCGGCGGCAAGCGCGCGGGCGATTTCTGCCTCGGTCTTTCCGACGCCGGAAAAAACCACCTTGCGCGGATTGCCGCCGGCGGCGATCACCCGGGCCAGTTCGCCGCCCGAAACGACGTCGAAGCCGCATCCGGCGCGTGCCAGGAGGTTGAGCACGGCGAGGTTCGAGTTCGCTTTCATCGCATAGCAGACCAGCGAGGGTCGGCCCTGGAGCGCAGCGGTGTAGGCCGCGAATGCGCTTTCGATCGCCGCGCGCGAGTACACGTAGGTCGGCGTGCCGAATCTGTCGGCGATCGCCTCGAGCAGCACGCCTTCGCAGGCCAGCTTGCCATCCTGGCGAGCGAACGCCTCGACCGGCCGTGCAGCCAGCCGCGTGTTCACTGCCGATGCTCCTGCGTCGGAGGCACGTCATGCGCAGGTGGCGGCGCCTGCTTGCGGCGAGCGTCCTCGGGCAGCACGAGGGGACCCTTCTGACCGCAGGCCGAAACAGTGGCGACAATCAATACAATCGAACACAACCAGCGGAGCATCGAGGCAATCTAGCATGGGCATGAACGAATCCGAGTTCCTCGCGGCTGCCGAACGCACCCTCGATGAAATCGAGGCCGCTGTGGAGGCCTGCAACGCAGACATCGATACGACGCGCACCGGCAACGTCCTGACGCTGGAACTGGACGACGGCTCGAAGATCATCGTCAACAGTCAGACGCCGACCCGGCAGCTCTGGATTGCGGCGAAAAGCGGCGGGTATCACTTCGAATGGAGCGAAGGCGCCTGGCGCGACACGCGCGACAGTTCGGAGCTGTTCGCCGCCCTGTCGCGGCTGGTTTCCGCGCAAGGAGGCTTGGCGGTCCTGCTTCGAGCCGGCTGAGGCTCTACTCAGAAGATCTGCTCGCGCACCTTGGCACTTGCGCCCGGCGCCCCGCCGGGGAGGGCATCTTCCAGGCCAACGCTGGCCACGCCGTGACCCGGCTGGAACTCCGCGAAGTAGACCTCGCCGCCTACGTTGACGATGCCTTCAGGTTCCTCACGGAATATCGGTGGCCGGTTGGGCAGAACCCGGGCCATGTAGGAAATCCAGATCGGCAGCGCCAGCCCACCTCCCGTCTCCCGATCGCCGAGGGGTCGCGGCTGGTCGAACCCCATCCACGACACGGCAACGATGCCGCCGCCGTAGCCGGCGAACCAGGCATCGTGGGAATCGTTGGTGGTGCCTGTCTTGCCTGCGATGTCGTCGCGGCGCAGACGCGCGGCACTGGCCGCGGTTCCATAGCGGGTAACGTCCTTCAGCAGGCTATCCATCACGTACGCGTTGCGCGCGTCGAGAACACGGGCGCTTTCGTCGCCGGCCCGCACCCGCTGCGCAGTCATGATCACGCGGCCGCGTGAATCGGTGACCCGGTCGATCAGCACCAGCGGCACCCGGAAGCCGCCGTTGGCGAACACCGCGTAGGCGCCAGCCATCTGCCAGGCGGTAACCGAGCCGGCGCCCAGGGCCATGGTGAGAAACGGCGGGTGCTTGGCCGGCTCGAATCCGAAACGGGCGATGTGCTTCTGCGCATTCTGCGGCCCGATCGCCTTGATCACCCGGATCGACACCAGGTTCTTCGAGCGGGCCAGCGCTTGGCGCAAGCGCAGCGGGCCGTCGAACTTGCCGTCGTAGTTCTTCGGCTCCCAGAGCTGGCCGCCGGTTTCTGCCGGGTCGACCGCGAAAGGGGCGTCGTTGACCAGCGTACTGGGCGTGAAACCATGCTC
>JAHEDN010000408.1 GCA_024641225.1 Burkholderiales bacterium
CTCGTGCGCGGCACCGAGCAGACGATGGTCACCTGGACAAACGAGGTGCTCGACGAACTCGCCGGGTCCGCGCTGCTTGCCTACTTGGCGGTGGCGCACTATGGGCGCGGCCGCGGCGACTGGACACCATCGGAGCATCCGGCGCATTGGCACGACGTCGTGCGAAGCGTGCTGCAGGAACAGCGCGCGGACTTTGCGTCGATCTGGTCGCAGCGCGCCTCGGCGAAGTCCGCCCAGGAGCTGGCCCCTGCAACGCAACGGCAAATCACGCGCTCGACGGTTGCGATGCTGGCGCGGCTCTATCCGGAGGCGCGGGCAGTCGCCGCGCCTGCCGAAACCGTCAAGAAGAGCGCCTAGGGAGAGTTGCCGCACTGCCGGTGCGTGAGTGCCCGCGCTGTGACGCGGCTCTCGATTGCCATAGGATTTGCGATCCGCCGCGCAGCCCGCTCGCTACCGTTGCAGCTCCAGGGAAGAGGCGGCCTCAGAGGTTCAGTTGCACGTCGACTTCATCGCCCACGCGCAGCGGACTCCCGGCTCCTGTGACGACGATCGCGTTGACGCCGAACATCACGCCGTCCGCGGTCGAGCGCATGCCCGCGAGCAGATCAGGCACGACCGATGAATGCTCGCCCGTTGCCGGGTCCACGCCCGGTACCGAGCAACGTGCGCAGCGCTTGACGGGTCGGACCGTCACTGATCCGATCCGCAATTGCTTGACGTAGTCTTCCTCGAAGGCGGGCAGCTCGTCGAGCACCATGTTCGGGCGAAACCGCGCCATCTCCACCGACGCGTGGCCCTGTCGCCTCAGGCGCTCGTTGACTTCGGCCAGCGATGCGTTGCTGGTCACCAGCAGCGGGAAAGCATCTGCAAACTTGAACGGCGCGTCGACCTTGCCCGTGTAGCGGTGCGCAGCCAGGCGCGTGCCCTCGTAGTCGAAGCGCATTAGCTTCGCGGGAACACCGAGATAGTTGCTCAGCCAAAGGTCAGCGATCTCGCCCTGCGTCACCGCGGAGATGCTGTCTTCCCAAATGCGCACTTTGACGACTTCGCCTTCCGAATCGAACGGCACTTCCAGCAGCAGCATGCCGGGGGCCTTGAGCAGCAGGCTCGCCGGGGTGAAACTGGGGCTTATCAGCGCCATCTTCGGATACTCGCGCTGCGAAAGGAATTCCCCCTCCGCATCAACGATCGTCCACTCGCGGTCGCCGATTCCTTCGGTCTCGAGCCCGGTATCGGCGAGCGTGGCCGAATTCAACGCGATGCCGCGGCAACCCTTGACCGGATACAGGTTCAGTTCGGCAATCCGCACGTTCATCGCTTCGGCAATCCTTCCGTCACGTTGCAGTCGTCTATGTCGTCGCGCCGCCGCTGTTGACCGTCGTAGTTCGAGGCTGCCATCCTGGTCCCGTGTCAACGTCATGGCGGCGGGGCCGCGGAAGTTCTCTTGCGTCCCGGTCCCAGCGTGCGTCAAAGGACAGCCGTGGCCTGCTTCGACGCAAACAGGAAACGCTACCGGATCTGCCTCGCCGTCGTGACGACGACGTTGGTCACCGGCACGTCGTTCAGCCCCGGGCTCGGCACGCTTCGCGTCGGCACGATGCTGATCGAGTCGACCACGTCGAGCCCCGCAGTCACCTTGCCGAATACCGCGTAGCCGGGCTCCTGTTCGCTCTTGTAGTCGAGCGACAGGTTGTCGACGACGTTGATGTAGAACTGGCTGGTGGCCGAGTCTGGCGCGCTGGTGCGCGCCATCGCCAGCGTACCGCGCAGGTTCGACAGGCCGTTGTTCGATTCAAGCGCGATCGGCGCCTGCGTCGGGGGCTTGGCCACCGGATCCGGGCTGCCCGGCGTGAAGCCACCGCCCTGGATGACAAAGTCCTTGATCACACGATGGAAGATCGTGTTGTTATAGAAGTTGCTGTTGACGTAGTTGAGGAAGTTTCGCACGGTAACCGGCGCCTTCTCCGGGTCCAGTTCCAGTTCGATGGTCCCCTGCGACAGCGATAGCTGCACGACCGGCGCCTGAATGATCACTCGCAGGCTGGCCAGCCGTCCGCCGCCGGGGTCATTGACCTGACCGACCAGTTCGCCGAGCGCCGACGGCCGGCAGCTGAACTGGCGTTGGAAGGCCGTACCGCCGGCGATCTCGGCGATGTTGCCGCAGCTGCCGCTAGTGATGACAAAACTGACCCCCTTGTCGAGGTTCAGCCCGGTGATCGTCCAGACCCCGGCGCGTCCGTATTGCGCTGGCGTCGCCGCCATCCCGCTGACGCTCGGGGCGTCGTCGTTGGCGCCGCCCCCACAGCCGGCCAACCCACCGACGGCAATGAGCAATGCCAGCATTTGGCGCCACCTGCCCATCATCTCTTTCGCCTCCTAGCGATGGCCACCGCGCTGGTTCACCAGGCTGGCGCTCGCAGTTGTTATGCCGACCACCGATGCGGTCAAGTGTCGGTCGATGTCCTGCACGACTTCGGTCAGCGGCAGGCCGGCGAGCACTTGCAACCGCAGGCGGGCGAGCAGTACCTCGTAACGTGCCTGCACGAAGTCGCGACGCGCCAGGAACAGTCGTCGCGTGGCGTCGAGCACGTCGACCGTCGTCCGCACGCCGGCTGACAGGCCGCGCTCCGCGCCCACCAGAGCCACCGCGCTGGCCTCCACGGCGTCCTTGAGCGCCTCGACCTTTGCGCGGCCGGTCTGCGTGGCCTGGAACTGGCGCCGGATGTCGACGTCGAGCAGTCGCTGGTCGGCCTCGAGCTGCGCCTCGACCCGCGCCACCTCCGACAGCGCCTGCGATACGCTGGCATTGACACCACCGCCGGCATAGATCGGGATGCTGACCTGGATGCCGGCGCTGTACTGCCGCACCTGCTGGTTGAGCGTGCTGATCGACTCGTTCTGGCTGTCCACCGCGCTGGCAATGAGGTCGACGCGAGGAAAGTGGCCGGCACGGTTGCGATCCACTTCGTAGCGCGCCGATTCCAGCAGATGGCGGCGCGCCTGGATGTTGGGATTCTGCGCGTACCCGACTTCGATCCAGTCGTTGATGGCCGTGTAAGGCATGGGCAACGCCCGCGTGTCTTCCGCGAGGCCGCGAAGCGGCGTGTTGTCGAGCCCGG
Source organism: Burkholderiales bacterium (assembly GCA_024641225.1). Lineage (GTDB taxonomy): Bacteria > Pseudomonadota > Gammaproteobacteria > Burkholderiales > Burkholderiaceae_F > JADJWR01. Next base: position 3,120 of record JAHEDN010000408.1, read on the forward strand.
TGATGCGGGTCAA
>JAHEDN010000043.1 GCA_024641225.1 Burkholderiales bacterium
AGCGGCTGTCACCGCCTCGATCGCTTCTTCCGGCGAGGGCAGTGCGCCGGCGCGTGCGGTCTGCGAGGAGTCGGTGCCGGTGCTGTACAGCAGATACGGGTCCTCGGGCAGCGACGGAAGATCGCGGCGCATCGAGTCGATCGCCGTGTCGATGGCGTGCCGGTCGTCGTCGGCATTGCCGGAGATCGCCAGCGTGGTGCGATCGCGGCGCCGGCCATCGATCAACTCCAGCGTCAGGTAGGCCTGGCGCACGGTCATCGGCTGGCGGACGCGGGCATGGTTGAAGCGGACGAAATCGGAGACCTCGCCGCTGAAATTGGCGAGCAGGACCTCTGCATCCCGCAACCGGCCGACTGCGTGCTCGGCCAGCCCGAAAAAGAGATCCTTCATCGTTCTGCCCCGAACATGTCGACACCGTCGAAGCGGCAGGCCGGGCTGGCGTGGCCGACGCGGATGGCCTGGTTCGGTTCGCCCTTGCCGCAGTACGGCGTGCCCATCACTGCCATCGTCGACGGGTCGCCGACCATCGCCAGCGAGCGCCAGAAGGTGGCCGAGATGCCGCGGTAGTTGGGGCTGCGCACGACCTCGGCCAGCCTGCCTTCGCGGATACGCTGGCCCCATTCGCAGCCGAACTGGAACTTGTTGCGCGAGTCGTCGATCGACCACGACGCATTGGTCTTCATCAGGATGCCGTCTTCGATCGAGGCGATCATCTCGGCCAGCGTGGACGTGCCAGGCTCGACATTCAGGTTGCTCATGCGGTCGATCGGCGGCCGGTTCCAGCTGCAGCTGCGCGCGGTCGCCACCGCCGGAAGGTCGCTGCGAAGCCGCGCCACACGCTGCTGCGAGATGGCGCCGCCAAGCGGCCGCACAAGCAGGCCGTCGCGGATCAGGTATTCGCGCGTCGCACGGCTGCCTTCGTCGTCGAAGGCGAAGCTGGCGAATTCCTCGCCGCGGGTTGGGTCGAACGTGACGTTCAGCAGTTTCGAGCCGTACTCGTAGCTCCCGAACATGTCGAGCGTGACGAAGCTGGTGCCGGCGTAGTTGCGCTCGTCGCCGAGGATGCGGTCGAGTTCGAGCGGATGGCCGATCGACTCGTGGATCTGCAGCATCATCTGGTCCGGCATCAGCAGCAGGTCGAACTTCCCGCTCGGGCAGTTCGGCGCGGCGAGCAGCTGCAGCGCTTCCTCCGCCGTGGCGCGGCCGCAGCCGACGAAGCCCGAGCGCTCGATCACTTCCGATCCGCCCTGCTGGCAGTAGCCGTTGTCGCGACCGCCCCACGAACGGATCTGCGTCAGGCTGCCGGCGTGCCCCACCACATGCAGCGCGGGGATCGTGAAGTCGTATTCCTGAAGCGTCTCGCTGCCGTCGGCGCCTGCCGTCAGCTGGCGGCTGCGCACGGTCCACAGGCTCGCTTCCCAGTCGACGATGCGGTCGTCGATGCGACACGCTTTGGATTCGTCCATCAGCAGGTCGAGTCTTTCGGCGGCGCTCAGCACCAGTGGCTTCGCCGTGGATGTCGCGTAGCGGCCCGCCGCCTGCGGCAGGCTGGGCGGGGCCTCGAACACGCTGCGCCCGCGCGAAAGCATCGCCCACTGGGCCGCTCGCTCGATCGCAGCGCGCAGACCCGCATCGGACAGGTCGCTGGTGGCCGCGTAGCCGATGCCGTCGCCGGCCAGCACGGTGATCATCGCGCCACGGTCGATCGAGCGATCGGCCGGCTCGGCGACGTCCTGCCGAACGCGGGTCGTGTTGGAGTGTTCTTCCACCACGCGCAAAGAGGCGTGATCGAGACCGGTGGGCAGCAACCGGCGGAAGCGCTGGGCAATGGTTTCGACGTCGAAGGGCATATCCGACTCAAAGGGTTTCCGTTCGTCGCAGCCGGACTTGAGAGTTCGGAGTTGCACCCGCCAGCGAAGACGAACAAAACGCCGCGCTGGTCGTTCCGGCGCGGCGTGCTTCTACTTACTGATAAACATCGATTGATCAGGATTCTAGCTGCGTTGACGCTTCGCGCCGTGCTTTCAGTGGGCGTTCAACACGCTCCACGACAAACTGCCCGTGCAACCTTTGGAGACTGCGAAGTGAGTCTTTCTTATCCGGTACCTTTGTCCCAAGTTCGTGGCGAACTGGACAGCCTCAGTCCGCCGCTGGCACTGAGCCGCCGCGCTTTTGTCCATACGTCTTTGGCCGCTGGATTCGCTGCGGCTGTCCTGCCGGTGCAGGCGCAAACCATGATCACGACCGACACGCAAGGGCTGACTGCAGGCGAGGTGAAGATCCCGACCCAGGACGGCGAGATGCCGGCCTATCGCGCGATGCCGGCCGGCAAGCGCGGTCTCGACACCGTGCTGGTCGTCCAGGAGATATTCGGCGTGCACGAGCACATCAAGGACGTGTGCCGGCGCTTCGCGAAGCTGGGCTTCATGGCGGTCGCGCCTGAGCTCTATGCTCGGCAGGGCGACCCGACCAAGTACACGGATATTCCGAAGCTGGTCAGCGAGATCGTGACCAAGGTGCCGGACGCGCAGGTGATGGCCGATCTCGATGCCGCTGCGGCCTGGGCGCAAAGCAACGGCGGTGATCGAGGCGATCTCGGCATCACCGGTTTCTGCTGGGGCGGGCGGGTGGTGTGGATGTACGCGGCACACAACCCGAAGCTGACAGCGGGCGTGGCCTGGTACGGACCGGTGGCGCGTGCCTACCATGCGGGGGACAAGACCGCGCTGGAAGTGGCGGCGAAGATCAAGGCGCCGATTCTGGGCCTGTATGGCGCGGCCGACGGCGGCATTCCGGTCGACACGCTCGACAAGATGCGCGACGCGCTGAAGGCGGCCGGCAATGCGAATTGCGAGTTCATGATTTATCCCGACACGCCGCACGCCTTCCACGCGGACTATCGGGCGAGCTATCGCAAGGGGCCCGCCGAGGACGGCTGGAAACGCGCGGTCGCCTGGTTCAAGTCGCACGGCGTGGCCTGAGCGCGGATCGCCGAAGACAGCGGCCGCGCATCGCGCGGCCGTTTTGCTTGGCGCCGGACGCGCTTGACCGCCCTGCTAGCCTGAGCGTCCGCTTGAGGAGCGCCCGTAATGAGCACGCTCGCCTGGATCGTCATCGCCAACGTCGTGTCGACGGTGATTTCGATCGCGCTGGCCGCGTGGCTGAGCTTCCGCTATCTCAGCACGCTGGTCGATCGCCTGGTGTGCGTCTCCGCTGGGCTGCTGCTGGCGGTGGCCTTCACGCGATTGCTGCCCGAGGCGCTGGAAGGCGGCATCGACGCCGTCCGCCTCGGCTGGGTGCTGCTGGCCGGCATCCTCGGCTTCTTCCTGCTCGAGAAGCTGGCGCTGATCCACCACACCCATCACCACGAAGGCGACGAGCATCACCACGACCACGGCCACGATGCGGAAGAAGCGCGCCGCGGCGGCATCCCGATACTCGTCGGCGACGCCTTCCACAACTTCGCCGACGGCGTGGTGATCGCGGCGGCGTTCCTGGTCGACTGGCGCGCCGGCGTGCTGGCCACGGCGGCGGTGATGGCGCATGAAATCCCGCACGAGGTCGGCGATTTCATGATTCTGCTGAACGCGGGCTACACGAAGCGGCGCGCTTTCGTCTTCAACCTGCTGTCCGGTAGTTCGGCGGTTGCCGGCGGCGTGGTCGGGTACTTCGTGCTGGACGCTATGGAGGGCCTGCTGCCGTACGCGCTGCTGCTGGCAGCGTCGAGCTTCATCTACATCGCGCTGTCCGACCTGCTGCCGGAAATGATGCGGCGCTCGCGGCTGGCAGAGTCCCTGCCCCAGGTGGGACTCGTGCTGGCGGGTGTGGCGATGGCGGCACTGATCAGCGCCGCCATGCACGCTCACTGAGGCTGCATTTCGCTATGGCTTGGCGCCGGTAGCCACCGGTCGCGAGCGGTCGGCAACCCACTCGCTCCACGAGCCGGGAAACAGGCGCGCGCCCGGCAGTCCGGCGATGCGCATCGCCAGCAGGTGATGACAGGCCGTGACGCCGGAGCCGCACTGCGCCACCATCTGCTGGGGCGCGTGGCCGGCGAGCAGTGCCTCGTATTCGGCGCGCAGCTGCCCGGCGGGCTTGAAGCATCCGTCGGCAAGGTTGGCCTGCCAGAAGCGATTGATGGCGCCGGGAATGTGGCCGGCCACCGGATCGAGCGGCTCGACGCGGCCTTCATAGCGCTCCGGCGCACGCGCATCGACGAGCAGCGCGGAAGGCGTCGCGAGCAGGCGCTGCAGCTGCGTGGCGTCGACGACCTCTTCCAGGCTTTCGCGCGCCGCGAACCGGGTGGGCAGGCGGGCTGGCGCTTCGGAGCTGCTGCGGTTTGTTTCGGCGAGCCAGGCCGGCCAGCCGCCATCGAGGACCGCGACCTTCTCGTGTCCGAGCCAGCGGGCCAGCCACCACAGCCGGACCGCGAATGATCCGCCGTTGGCATCGTAGGCAATGACCTGGGTGTCGTGGTCGATTCCCCAGGCGCTGAAGCGCGCCGCCAGGTCGTCGCGGCTCGGCAAGGGATGGCGGCCGTTGGCGCCGTTTTTGGCGCCGGACAGATCGGAGTCGAGATCCGCGAACACGGCACCGGGAATGTGGCCTTCCGCGTACTGTTGCCGACCGGCGTCGACGTTCATCAGATCGTGCCGGCAGTCGATCACGCACCAGTCGGCGTCGAACAGGTGCGCCTGAAGTTCTGAAACCTTGACCAGGGTTGTGCTCATCGGATGTCCGCGGAAAGGGGGGCCTTGATCTCCGGTCGCGATCGCCGCTGCGCCAGCCAGGTGGCCAGCGCGCCGCTGCCGATCACGATCGCCATGCCGATCCAGCCGGCCAGCGCGATCCGGTCGGCAAAGAAGATCACGCCGATCGAAGCCGCGAAGACGATGGCGGAGTATTGCAGACTGGCGGTGAGCAGCGCATGGCCGAGCGAATAGGCGCGGGTCATCGCCAGCTGCGCGAGCAGCGCGGTAATGCCGACCGCGGCGAGCTCGGCGGCGCCGCCCAATGTGTGCCTGGTGAAGCCGGTGAGCAGGCTGCCGAGCAGGCCCAGGGCGAGCGCCGACAGCGAGAAGTAAAAGACGATCCGCCATTCCGGCTCGCCGTGCCGGGCCAGGTCGCGCACGTACCAGTAGGCGGTCGCCGAGAGCAGCCCCGAGAGGAGTCCGGCGGATGCGCCGAGCCAACGGCCGGCGCCGAAGCTCGGTTGCAGCAGGAGCAGCACGCCGATGAACCCGAGCGCGACGGTCAGCAGCAGGGGGACGTTTGCGGGCTGTCGCGCGCGCAACGCTGCGCCGAGGACGAACGCGGCGAGAAACAGCGACGAGGTGTAGTTCAGCGCGGTCGCCGTCCCGAGCGGAAGCGTCGCCGCCGCGAAGAACCACAGGCTCAGCGCCGCCGTGCCGACGGCGCCACGGCGGAAATGCGTCCAGGGCACCGGCGTGCCGAGTGGCCGGTGCGTGAAGTGCGCGTACGCGGCCAATGCGACGACGCCTGTCAGCGCGCGGTAGAACACGATCTCCGCGATGTGGTAGCGGACCGCTGCCAGCTTCACGCATGCGCCAAGGATGGCGAAAAACAGCGCGGCGACCAGCATCCAGAGGGAGTGCATACGGCGCCCAGTCTATCGGCCGGCACGCCGTGAACAGGCCCTAGAATCGGCTTGTCTTCGATCCTCACGCCATGGCCAAGACCTCCGCTCCGAAACCGGTCCCCGAACTTTCGTTCGAGCAGGCGCTCGATGAACTCGACGCGCTGGTCAGGCGGATGGAGGCTGGTGAGCTCAGCCTCGACGATGCCGTGGCCGCCTACCGGCGCGGTGCGGAGCTTGCCAGGCATTGCCAGGGCAAGCTGGCGGTGGCCGAGCAGGAGATCCGCAAACTCGACGGCGACATGCTGACCCCGCTCGATCCGGGGCAGCTGCGCGGCCCATGAGCGCAGTGAGAGGCTTGCCGCCGGAAGCGGTCAGTGTCGCCGATTTCGCAAGCTGGGTGCGTTCCCGGCTGGAGTGGTTCGAAATGTCCGCCGAGGCGGCGCTTCCGCCGGCCGGCCGGATTCCTGCGCGGCTGCACCAGGCCATGCGCTACGCGGCGCTCGGTGGTGGCAAGCGCGTGCGCCCGCTGCTGGCCTATGCCGCGGCCGAAGTCGCGGGAGGTACAGCCGAGGCCGCGCGGCCAAGCGACGGTGCGAGCAGCGTGGCGCTGGCTGTCGAGTTCGTTCACGTGTATTCGCTGATCCATGACGACCTGCCGTGCATGGACGACGACGTCCTCCGGCGCGGCAAGCCGACGGTGCACGTCGCCTTCGACGAGGCGACGGCGATGCTCGCCGGCGATGCGCTGCAGGCCGAGGCGTTCCGGGTGCTGGCCGATGCACCTATGTCGCCCGAGCTTCGCGCACAGCTGACCTCGATGCTTGCCAACGCTGCGTCGACCTCCGGCATGTGCGGTGGGCAGGCGATCGATCTGGCCGCGGTCGGTTGCCAGCTGACGCTCGACGAACTGGAACGGATGCACCGTATGAAGACCGGCGCGCTGCTCGGCGCCGCGGTTCGCATGGGCGCGGCAGCGGGTGGCGCCGACGGCACGATCGCCGCTGCTGCGGACGCCTACGGACGGGCGCTCGGCCTGGCGTTCCAGATCGTCGACGACGTGCTCGATGTCGAAGGCACGTCGGAGTCGCTTGGCAAGACCGCAGGCAAGGACGCGCGCGAGAACAAGCCGACCTACGTCTCGGTGCTGGGCATGGACGCCGCGAAAACGCGCGCGGCGCAGCTGCACCGGGAGGCGCTGGCCGCCCTGGCGCCGCTCGGCACCCGCGCGCGGCGTTTGCGAGAATTGGCCGACTACATTGTCGGCCGCTCGAGCTGAGCCGGCCGGCTGCATTACCCGCAAGGCCATGACCGAACTGCTGAAGACCATCGATTCTCCGACCGACCTGCGCGCGCTCGCCCCGCAGCAGCTGCCGGCGCTCGCCGACGAACTGCGCGCGTTCGTGCTCGAGTCGGTGTCGCAGACCGGCGGGCACCTGTCGTCGAACCTCGGCACCGTCGAGCTGGCGATTGCGTTGCACTACGTCTTCGACACGCCGCGCGACCGCATCGTCTGGGATGTCGGTCATCAGACCTATCCGCACAAGATCCTGACCGGACGGCGCGACGCGATGGCCGCGCTGCGCCAGATCGGCGGCATTTCGGGCTTCCCGCGCCGTGAGGAGTCCGAGTACGACGCGTTCGGCACCGCGCATTCGTCGACGTCGATCTCGGCAGCGCTCGGCATGGCGGTTGCCGCGAGGCACCGTGGCGAGGACCGGCACGCGATCGCGGTGATCGGCGACTCGGCGCTGTCCGGCGGCATGGCCTTCGAGGCACTGAATAACGCGGGCGTAATCGAGGGGATCCGGCTGCTGGTGATCCTGAACGACAACGACATGTCGATCTCGCCGGCGGTGGGCGGCCTGAACCGCTACCTGGCGCGGCTGATGAGCGGGCGCTTCTACGCCGCCGCGAAGCAGGCCGGCAAGAATGTGCTCAGGCACCTGCCGCCGGTATTCGAACTGGCCAAGAAGTTCGAGGAACACGCCAAGGGCATGGTCGTGCCGGGCACGATGTTCGAGGAGTTCGGCTTCAACTACATCGGCCCGATCGACGGTCACGATCTCGATTCGCTGCTTCCGACGCTGGAGAACCTGAAGCAGCTCGACGGGCCGCAGTTCCTGCATGTGGTTACGCGCAAGGGGCAGGGCTACAAGCTCGCCGAAGCCGATCCGGTTCTTTATCACGGACCGGGCAAGTTCGATCCCTCCGTGGGTATCCGGAAATCCCCGTCCTCAGGGGCACCGACCTACACGCAGGTCTTCGGCGACTGGTTGTGCGACATCGCGGCGGCGGACTCGCGGGTGATCGGCATCACGCCGGCCATGCGCGAAGGCTCGGGCATGGTCCGCTTCGAGCGCGAATTCCCGGGCCGCTACTTCGACGTCGGCATCGCCGAGCAGCACGCAGTCACCTTCGCGGCCGGAATGGCGTGCGAAGGGCTGCGTCCCGTGGTGGCGATCTACTCAACGTTTCTGCAGCGCGGCTACGACCAGCTGATCCACGACGTCGCGACCCAGAACCTGCCAGTAGCTTTCGCGCTCGACCGCGGCGGCCTGGTCGGCGCCGATGGTGCCACTCACCACGGCGCGTTCGATCTTTCCTACCTGCGCTGCATTCCGAACCTGGTAGTAATGGCGCCGGCCGACGAAAACGAATGCCGGGCGATGCTGACCACTGCCGTGCGGCATGAAGGACCGGCGGCGGTGCGCTATCCGCGTGGTGCCGGCATCGGCGTGACCATCGAGCGAGATCTCGTGTCGCTGCCGATCGGCAAGGGCGAACTGCGGCGCGAGACCTCATGCCCGCCAGGTGCGCGCATCGCGATCCTCGCGTTCGGTTCGATGGTGCAGCCGGCGCTCGCCGCGGCGGGTCCGCTCGATGGGACAGTGGCCAACATGCGTTTCGTCAAGCCGCTCGATCGGGAACTGATCGAACGCCTCGCGCGCACGCACGACGTGCTCGTCACCGTCGAGGAGAACGCGGTGGCGGGTGGGGCCGGTTCCGGCTGCGCGGAACTGCTTGCCGAACTCGGCATCGAGGTGCCGCTTCTGCTGCTCGGGCTGCCCGACCAGTTCGTCGATCACGGCGACACGCATCAGCTTCTGGCCGGCGTCGGCCTCGATGCAGCGGGAATCGAACGCGCGATCCGCGGGCGTTTTGCCGACCGGGTAGCACCGGCGCGGCGCATGAAGTCGGTGGCATGAGCGCAGAAAAGCGGGTAGTCGCGGTTTTGCAGCATCACGGTGACGTCGGGCCGGGCTATTTCGAGGACTGGCTGCGCGAACACCGCATCGACTATCGTCTCGTGCGCGTCGACGAGGGTGAGCCGGTTCCGGAGTCGCCGGAAGAGTACGCGGGCATCTGCTCGCTCGGCGGGCCGATGAGCGTCAACGACCCATTGCCATGGATCGGCCCGGAACTCGCGCTGCTGCGCGGTGCGGTGGCCGCAGGCGTGCCGGTGATCGGGCATTGCCTCGGCGGGCAGCTGCTGGCGCGTGCGCTCGGCGCAGCAGTCTCGCGCAATCCGGTCAAGGAGATCGGGTGGGGCAAGGTGGCGGTCACACAGCCGCCACTGGCGCGTGAGTGGCTGGGCGCGACGCCTGCCGAGATCGAGGTGTTCCAGTGGCATAAAGACACCCTTGCATTGCCGCCGCGGGCAACGAATTTCCTGGCAAGCCGCTGGTGCGAGAACCAGGCCTTTGTCATCGAGCACGCGGGCATTGCGCACATCGGCGTGCAGTTCCATTGCGAGGCCACGCCGGCAATCGTGCTCATCTGGAGCGGCGACGACACCTGGTACGACGAGGTCCAGGCCGAGCGCAGCGCGACCGGTGGGCCGGCCGTGCAGGACGCCGATGCAATGCGCGAGGATCTCGAGGTGCGTTGCGCGGCGATGCACGTGTTGGCGGCGCGACTCTACGCGCGCTGGTGGCGTGGTGCGGCGCTGCGCGCCGGCACCGAACACGCGGCACACGCCATCCGCTGACGTTGCGCCGCGCTGCTGCGTCGATGCCGCCGATCCTCGAGGAACGGGTTTCGCTGCGCGGGTTCAACACCTTCGGAGTCGAGGCGCGTGCGCGTTTCTTCTGCCGCGTACGCGGCGCCGACGACCTCGCTGCGCTGGCCGCCGAGCCGAGGCTCGTCGGACTGCCGCGGCTCGTTCTGGGCGGTGGCAGCAATCTGCTGCTGACGAAAGACTTCGAGGGCCTCGTCATCAAGGTCGAGGTGCCGGGCGTGCGCGATGTCGGCGCGGCCGATGGCGCCTGGCATGTCGAGATAGGCGCCGGCGAAAACTGGCACGACACGGTTGAACGCCTGCTGGCGATGGATCGGCCCGGACTGGAAAACCTGGCGTTGATCCCTGGCCGCTGCGGCGCCGCGCCGATTCAGAACATCGGAGCCTACGGGCTTGAACTGGCCGAGCGCTTCGCCTCGCTGACCGCCTGGGACTTAGAAACGCAGCAGGCCGTGAGGATGTCGACCGCCGAATGCGACTTCGGTTACCGCGAAAGCGCGTTCAAGCGCGGGCTGGCCGGCCAGCGCGTGATCCTTTCAATCACGCTGGCGCTGCCGATCAAGTGGCAACCGGTCGCCGGCTACGCCGATGTTGCGCACGAACTAAAGGCGCACGGTACCCAGCGGCCGACCGCTCGCGAAATCTTTGACGCAGTAGTCGCGATCCGCCGCCGCAAGCTGCCCGACCCGGCAGTGGTCGGCAACGCCGGCAGTTTCTTCAAGAACCCGATCGTCTCGCGCGACGAACACCGCGCGCTGATCGCGCATCACCCGTCGCTGGTCGGCTATCCGCTGTCGGGTGGCCGCGTGAAGCTGGCCGCAGCGTGGCTGATCGACGCCGCCGGGTTGAAGGGCGCCACGCGCGGCCGCGCCGGCGTCTTCGAGAAGCAGGCGCTGGTGCTCGTCAATCGCGGCGGCGCCACTGGCGCGGAAATCCTCGCGCTGGCGCGCGAAGTGCAGGAAAAGGTGGCGGAAAAGTTCGGCATCTGGCTGGAGCCGGAGCCGGTGATCGTCTAGGCACCGGGAGGTTCGTGTCGGTCAGTCGGGTCGTCGCCGAGGCTGGAAGTTCGACGGTGGCACCTGCGACGCTGAAGGAACAGGCACCTTCGGCCGGTTGCGGGCGTTACAGACACGACAGAGAATGTTCGACGAGACGAGAAGAAACGCGAGGAGCAGATATGACGCCTCAAGAGGCACTCGAAGCGGAGTTGACGGAGCTCGAAGAACTGCTCCTTGTCCCGGACGTCCGCAAGTCCTCGCGACTCGCGGAACTTCTTGCCGACGAATTCATCGAGTTCGGCAGTTCGGGGCGTGTCTACACCAAGGACGACCTCGTCGCCGTGCTGCAGGCCGAATCGCCGGTCGTGCAAGTGACATCGGACTTCCGGGTTACGACTTTGGCCCCGGACGTTGCCCTCCTCACGTACAGGATCCGTCGACTCTCCCAGCCGCCCGTGGATACCCGTCGTTCGTCGATCTGGCGGAGATCAGGCGGTAGGTGGCAAATCGTCTTCCACCAAGCCACCGTCACTCCAACGACGTAGCGATGCCGGCACCTGGCCAGCTCTGGACGGCTGCCTGCTCGGAAGCGGAAGACAGCGCTGACCCGTCCCGATCGTCGCGCGGACGGTTTTCCGAGTCCCGTTATCGATGCCGGATTGTTGGAAGCGGTCGTTCAGGCATCAACGACAACGACCGGTGGCGAGTACGGCCCGGTTGACCGCTGATCAACAGGTC
>JAHEDN010000044.1:0-4132 GCA_024641225.1 Burkholderiales bacterium
CGCTGCGCGCTCGCGCGGGCGAGCGCGTAGTCGCCGAGCCCGATGCCGGCGCTGACATAGCCTCCCAACAGGAGCACGACATAGAGTGCTGCCGTCGCCAGCGCGAGCGGCAGCCCGACGATCGTCAGCAGGAAGACGATCGCCGCGGCCGGTACGCAAACCAAGGCGATGAAGCCGACGAGCAGGCTCATCCCGAACTTAGCCCGACCGGTCGCCGAGACCCGCGCGGTGAAGCCCGGCAGTGCCGCGACCAGCACGCCTGCGACGACCAAGAGGCCCAGGGTCCAGATCCAGCCCCCTCGATGGATGAGGCTGTATTCCTCAGTCTCGCGGTGCGTCGCGCTGGATAGCGAGATTTCCATGCGCTCAACGCCGCCTCGAGCCTCGGCCGCAGGATCGCGGACGAGTTCCTCGCGGCTCGCATAGCGCAGCTTCCCTCCGATGCGGGCATTGGGCCCAAGCTCGACCGTGCCCGCGGTGGCCACCACGTCGCCTTCGACGGCACCGTCGATCAGAACCTTGCCGCCCGCGGCGCGCACGTAACCCTTCACCGCGCCGGCGACGCGGACGTCCCCTCCGGCCACGCTGATGCTGCCGCCGATCTCTGCCCTCGGCGCGATCTCGACCTGTCCCCCGGCGATCCGCACGTTGCGGGCGACGGCGGCATCCACCGTGAGCTGCCCGCCCGCCGCATAGAGCGACTGGGCCACCGGCGCGCCGATCCGCACGTGGCCGCCCGCGACGACGGCATCGCCGCCTACCGCGGCGTCCACGTCCACGCTGCAGCCAGCGAGGAAAACGTCGCCGCCGATCGGCTTGTCGATGCGCACCGGACAGCCGGCCGCGAAGTGGTCCTGGCCCAGGTCACCCGTGACGGTCGTCTCTTTCGCCGGCGCGGCGCTATCGACGGCGAAGGTGAAAAGCAAAAGCAGCAGGGCACCTGCAACGCGCGTCAGCATGGCACCTCCCATGGAGTCGCTTAGTACATAGATTGTCCCCGATCCGCGCGCGTGCCGCACAACGACGGATGATCGCGCATGGCCTCGCATGAGGGCCCCGGCGCCTTCGGTCTTCGGAGAAGCGCGCCGCCGGCGACAACCCCGTTCGGCGTGCTGGTACCGATCGCGCCGCTGCGCGCGGCGGTTACTGCGCTCGCCACGGCCGAGGCCGCAACCTCACCAGCCGCGACGCCGTGGGCACAGTTTCCTCCGATCGGTCTCCGCCAAAATGAAAGTCGGGTACGGGTCGTTACCGAAGTTGGGAATGTCGGGTAGCGGGCAGTCAACCGCGTTAGCAGCCGTCAACCTTGAGCACGATACTGGTGTCCGTAAGCAAGACACCGGTCACGATGATCAAGTTGCTGGTTTCGTTCATCACGTGAACCGAGTTGCGCATGGCGGCCTGATGACCGGCGGCCAAGCTCGGGTCGAAGTCCGGCGCGACGAGCTTCTTGTAGTCGACGGTTCCGGTTTTCCAGTGCGTCGACACGGCTACACCGGCGCCACGCTCCGACGTGGGCAACTACGAAGCGGGCGCTCCGGCCTTCCGCCGGCCTGCCATTGGCGGCCGGAGACCTTTGCCCGGTCTCTCTCGCGGCGCTTTGCACACGACGAGCAAGCAAGGCTCGGAATCGGGTCCGAAGCGCGTAAGGCACGCCTGCTTCCAGCGCCGTTCAAGGGAAATCAAAGCCGACGGCCAGAACGCGAGGCCGTTCCCAAACCACGACGGAAGTTTCAGCGGTTCGAGGTAGGCACGCAGCTCGGCGGACCCATGCGCACCTCGGCCGTCGGAGCCGCCCTCAGGACGGGCTGTACCAGATGGGTGACGTGTAAGCGCGTTCCTGCGTGACCATCGGCACCTTGGGATCCATCTTCACGTTGAACCGCTTCGCGTCGTATGCGGTCCACCGTGGCGTGGGAATCTCGACTACCCGCGCGTAATAGAACGCCTTGAGACCGGGATCGAAGTCAGGATCCTTCCAGACCGCGATCAACTCGGGGGCTCCGATCGTGTTGGTCCAGACGGCGTTCGCCACATCCACCGTGTTGCCGACGGGCGGCAGCTTGCCATTGGCGTCGGGCTTGCGCTTGTCGGCGTCGCCCCAGACGACGTTGTAGACCTTCTCGTGGGTCTTGCCTTGCGCGTCCAGCCATCCCTTGACCACCTGAATGCGGTCGAGGTTGCCGCCGATCGGATCCTTCAACGCCGCCACCAGGAAGGTCGGGGCCTTGCCTGCCGGCGCCCTCGACAGGTCTCCGCCCATGGGCACGCCTTTCTCGTACCCCACCTCCGCCGGTAGCCGCGACACAGCATCGTTCGCCGTGAAATCCCATCCGCCGAAGAAGCGCACGATCATGCGCGGTCCGGTGGTGGCGTAGACCTCCTTGCGCTGCATCGCGTCGAATAACGCTGCGCGCGTGTTCTCCGATGCCCAGACACCGGCGTAGCCAGAGGCCGCCATCTCCCAGCCCAGAATCTTCACCGGCCCGAACTCGGCGACGAGATGCTCCCAGCGGTGTGGGTCGGGCTCGACGCCGGAATGCTTGCCGAAGAAGTTCTCCTCCTCGGCAGTCGTCAGCGCAGTGTGGCTGTCGGTCGAGCCGACCATGCCGAACTTGTAGGGGTTGGTCCCCAGCTTCGCCTCCAGCTTCAGCCCGTTCTTCAGCGCCTCGCGTGCGTACTCGTACTGAAGCATCTCCGGCTTCTTGAGAACAGGGCCAAGATTGGCCTTGTCCCAGGTTTCGTAACCCGCGAACTCGTCGTTGGGGGACAAGAATGGATGCGACTCGCCGTCTCCCTTGATCTGGGTGGCTTCGTAGAGCGGCTCCCATTTCGCGCGGGTCTTGGCGTAGGCGCCGGTGAGCGGCTGGCCGGTCTTGGGGTTCGTCTCGACCGGGAACATGATGCCGTTCGACAGGTTGCCGTTGTGAGCAAGGGCAAGCACGCGGCCACCGGTCTTCTGCTCATAGTTGGCCATCCACTTCCACAGGTCCTCCGGGTTGAAGCTCTCGCTCGTGGTGTAGGGCAGCGCCCGGCGCGCAACATCGGCACCGTCGCGATAGAGAACGTTACGGTGCAGGTTGTTGCCGCCCTCCGTGGACGTCCATTCGTAGCCGATGATCGTCGTAAATCGGCCCGGATCGTTGAACGCCTCCGCAGTCTTCAGATAGCCGTCCCAAACGCTCTGTGCAAACTGCTCCTCGAGCAGGACGCTCGGAATTTGCCCGCCACTGAACTTCGTGATGATGTCCATCGTGGCGTTCAGCGCGGTCGCGCCGCCGGCGTTCACCCGCTCGTTCCAATCCTTGACCGTCGGATCGCGCAACAAATTCGGATTGCCGGCGATGATCTCGTTCATCGCACCCATGCCATCAGAGTGATCGGCGACGACGAGCCAATCGAGCGGCCGCGAGAGCTTGATGCGCATGCCGTTCGACGCTGTCACTTCTTCGCCCCGCGCGAAGCGGTAGGCCTGCTCCGGTCCGAGCGTCACCCCGAAGGCGCGCGCGTCCAGCGAATTCGAGGTATGCAGGTGGGTGTCGCCCCAGAACACCCGCGTCGCAAAACGCCGGCCCGCGTAGGGCGAATAGCTCCGCTTCTTGAACAGCTTGGCGTCGGCCGGGGTCAGCGACATTTCGCCGACCTGCCCGCCCTTCGCCTGCTCCTGCCCGAATGCGGGGGCAGCGGTGCCGCTGATCCCGCACAACAGCATGATCGCCCCGGCCAGGGGAAATACTTCGCGCATTCTCACTGGGTCATCCTCCTGAGTCTTGAATCTCCAGAAGCAGCCAGCGTCATCCTTCGCTGCCTCTTCTCTTCAATTGGAGGAAACGATACCACCTGCCTCACCGACCGAGGAGGACGCGGCAGATCTCAATTGCGTGTCCGAAGTGACCGGCGGGAATCCTTTGGCGTGATGTCGGGATTGGCCAATCGCTGGCTTGATCGCCGAATCGAAGAGCGCCTTCCGACCCATCGGCAGCCCCTTTGGGGAATGATTTCAGATGTATCCACCGTGGAGCGCGACGAGCAAGCCAGCATCGAACGGATACGCGCGACGATTGCCGAGGGCAAGAACGCGTGATGAGACCGCACGGAGTTTGCCGCGGTCTCATGCTCGGTAGGTGAGAGA
>JAHEDN010000044.1:4142-11285 GCA_024641225.1 Burkholderiales bacterium
CTTCTCCTTCAGCATCGATCTGGCGAAGGATCGAAACGCGCATGAAGGCGATCAACTCCAGCTTTGACAAATCAACTCGCAGGGAGACTGAGCATGAGCAAGCGTGATGTGGTCGTACTGGGCGCAGTAAGGTCGGCGATCGGCACGTTCGGCGGCTCGCTAGCCGACATCGAGCCGGCCGAACTTGCGGGCAGCGTGATGAAGGAAGCGGTCAAGCGCTCCGGCGTTGACCCGAAGGCGATCAACTATGTGACAGTGGGCAACACGATCCCCACCGAGGCGCGCTTCCCCTACGTGGCGCGCGTGGCAGCGATCCAGGCTGGATTGCCGATGGATTCGGTGGCTATGTCGGTGAACCGGTTGTGCTCGTCGGGCCTACAGGGCATTGTGACCACGGCGCAGAACATCCTGCTCGGCGACTGCGACTATGGCATCGGCGGCGGCGTGGAAGTCATGAGCCGTGGCGGCTACTTGTCGACTGCGATGCGCAGCGGCGCCCGCATGGGCGACACCAAGCTGATCGACACCATGGTCGCCACGCTGACCGACCCGTTTGGCGTCGGCCACATGGGCATCACCGCCGAGAACCTCGCCGCCAAGTGGGACATCACCCGCGAGCAGCAGGATGCGTTGGCGGTCGAGTCGCACCGCCGCGCGGCGGCCGCCATTGCCGAAGGGCGCTTCAAGTCGCAAATCGTGCCGATCGTCAAGCAGACCAAGAAGGGTGAGGTGGTCTTCGACACTGACGAGCACGTGAAGGCCGGCACGACGATGGAGACGCTCGCCAAAATGAAGCCGGCGTTCAAGAAGGACGGCACGGTGACAGCGGGCAACGCTTCGGGCATCAACGACGGTGCAGCCTTCTTCGTGCTTGCTGACGCGACAGTGGCTGCAGCGGCCGGCCATAAGCCGATGGCGCGACTCGTGTCCTACGCGGTGGCCGGAGTTCCCAACGAGATCATGGGCGAAGGCCCGATCCCGGCCACGAAGCTTGCGCTGAAGAAGGCCGCCCTCACGCTGGCGCAGATGGACGTGATCGAAAGCAACGAGGCCTTCGCGGCGCAAGCCATCGCAGTGGCGCGCGGCCTCGAACTCGACATGAAGAAGACCAATCCGAACGGCGGCGCGATCGCGCTCGGTCACCCGATAGGCTGCTCCGGTGCATTTCTCGCGACGAAAGCGGTGTACGAACTGCAGCGCACCCATGGCCGCTACGCGCTGGTGACGATGTGCATCGGCGGCGGACAGGGAATCGCCGCGGTGTTCGAACGTCTCTGACGCAGTTCCGCGGGCAACCGGGCGCTGCGGAAACATTCATCCTTAGGGAGAGCGAAATGACGAAGCAACGAGTGGTTCTGGTGACCGGTGGCATGGGCGGTCTGGGCGAAACGATCTCGACCAAGATGGCCGACGCCGGGTACAAGGTGGCCGTTACGTACTCGCCCGGCAATACCAAGCGCGATCACTGGCTCGCGGACATGAAGGCGCGCGGCTACGAGTTCGCAGCCGTCGAGTGCGACGTGGCAAACGTCGATTCCTGCGCCAAGGCGGCGGCCGAGGTGCAAGCCAAGCTCGGGCCGATCGATGTGCTGGTCAACAACGCCGGCATCACGCGCGACATGACGTTCAAGAAGATGACCAAGGTCGACTGGGATGCTGTGTTGGACACCAACCTGGACAGCGTTTTCAACATGTGCAAACCGATCGTCGACGGAATGGTCGACCGTGGCTGGGGCCGCGTAGTTAACGTGTCCTCGGTCAACGGTTCAAAGGGTGCGTTCGGCCAGACCAACTACTCGGCGGCAAAGTCGGGCATGCACGGTTTCACGAAGTCCCTTGCCCTCGAAGTTGCGCGCAAAGGCGTGACGGTCAACACGATCTCGCCTGGCTACATCGGCACCAAGATGGTCACGGCAATTCCGCAGGACATCCTCGACTCCAAGATCTTGCCCCAGATTCCAATCGGCCGGCTCGGCAAGCCCGAGGAGGTGGCGGGTCTGATCATCTACCTGGCTTCGGAGGAGGCTGCCTTCGTGACCGGCGCCAACATCGCGATCAACGGAGGGCAGCATATGCAGTGATGCGGTGCGCCGCATCAAGACGCGCAAGGGCATGGTCTGCATTGGTGCGCCGGTGTTTGGTCCGATGAGCAGCGAGGCCGTGGCGGCAGTGGCGGTGAGTTGTCCGAAGTCATACCTGAAGGCCAACCGAAAGGCTGAGGCCGTGCGCACGGTGACGCACCTGGCCGCGATGATCTCGCAACGGATGGGGGCGCGGCGTGCGTCCGGTGACCGGACTCGACCCGTCGCTCGATCAGAAAATCTTGCCCGCCGCAATCGGTCGGTTGCGCCAGTTCGCTAAGCTGAAAAGCCGCCGCTCGAGCGGTTCTTGCTGCGGGCGATGCGGCGAGTCAACGCATGACCACTCTGGGTACTACGGCGCCGATACAGTGAAGTTGGGAATTGTGCGCTGAGCCTTCGAGACCGGGCATCGGCTACGTCCGCTTCAGGGAGACTCGATGTCGGGATGCGGCCGACACCGACCAAGACGCGCGTCACCCTACCCTGGGCGAAGGCGTACCGCCATGAAGCTGCATCGTCTTGCAGTGAAAGGGCCATCGGCTTGCGCGGCACCGCACGCACCGGCTGCGGCGTCGGGTCGGGCTGCAGCTGCCGCGTCCATCGGTATCCTGCTGCCTCAACGGCAGCTGTCTCCGTTCCCTCCCACCTTGTGGGGCATCACCCTGCACGCTATGACGAACGCCTACATCACCGGCTGGGGCCATACGGTCTTCGGCAAGCTCGACCAGGTAGATCTCGAACAACTGATCCGCGACGCGGCGCAGCCGGCGATGCAGATCGCCGGACTGGAGCCGAAGGACATCGACGGCATCTTCGTCGGCCATTTCAATGCCGGCTTCGTGGGGCAGGACTTCACCGCGGCATTACCGGCGGTGGCCATACCCGAATTCCGGCACACCCCGTCGGTGCGCATGGAGAACGCCTGCGCCACGGGCTCGGCTGCCATCTGGGCCGCGCTCGACGCCATGGCCGCTGGCCGCATGAAGCGGACACTGGTGATCGGCATGGAGAAGATGAACGGGCTGAAAACCCCCGAGGTGGCCGCCACGCTGATCAAATGCTCGTACGTCAAGGAGGAGGGCGCGGACCCGGCCGGCTTTGCCGGCATCTTCGGCGGCATCGCCGCGAAGTACTTCGAGCGCTATGGTGACCAGTCCGACGCGCTGGCGGCCATTGCATCCAAGAACCACAGCAATGGCGTGCACAACCCGTATGCTCACATGCGGCGTGACCTGGGGTTCGACTTCTGCCGCCAGCCCAGCGACAAGAACCCGTTCGTCTCGGGTCCCCTAAAGCGGTCCGACTGCTCGCTTGTGTCCGATGGCGCCGCTGCCCTGGTGCTGTCGACCGAGCCACTGCCGGCTGCCCGCGTGCCCGCGATCAAGTGGCGTTCGCGCATTCAGGTCAATGACTTCTTGCCGATGTCCCGCCGCGACCCCACGCAATTCGAAGGCGCGGCATTGGCTTGGCAGAAGGGCCTGGCCGCCGCGAACGCTCGGCTTTGCGACCTCACGTTCGCGGAGATACACGACTGCTTCACGATCGCCGAACTGCTGGAGTACGAGGCGATGGGGTTGGCGCCGCAGGGAAAGGGCGCGCGCGTCATTCTCGACGGCGTGACTCGCAGAGACGGCAAGCTGCCGGTCAACCCGTCGGGCGGCCTGAAGTCAAAGGGACACCCGATCGGCGCCACCGGGGTATCGCAGCACGTCATGGCGGCCATGCAGCTGTCAGGCACGGCTGGTGGCATGCAGATCCCAAACGCGAGTCTGGGTGCAGTGTTCAACATGGGCGGCTCGGCGGTCGCCTCGTACCTGAGCGTTCTCGAAGCCGAGTGAACCCCGCGCAGGCCAT
Source organism: Burkholderiales bacterium (assembly GCA_024641225.1). Lineage (GTDB taxonomy): Bacteria > Pseudomonadota > Gammaproteobacteria > Burkholderiales > Burkholderiaceae_F > JADJWR01. The sequence continues at coordinate 8,078 of JAHEDN010000044.1, forward strand.
TAACCTGGGACAGCTGCTGTCCCAGACGGCTCGCCTATTCCCGGAACGCACGGCCCTGGTTCAGGGCGATGCCGCCTGGAGTTGGAGGGAGATGGAAGAGCGCGTCGCGGCGGCCGCCGCGGGCCTGCGCGAATTGGGCCTGCGCAAGGGCGATCGCATCCTCGTGCAGTCGCGGAACAACGTGCAGATGTTTGAGTCGTGCTGGGTCGCCTTCCGCCTCGGCTGCGTCTGGGTTCCGACGAATTTCCGCCTTGCGCCGCCGGAAGTCGTGTACGTCGCCGCCTCGAGCGGCGCCTGCGCGATGATCGTCGAGGACGTGTTTGCTGCCCACGCGGATGCCGTGCGCGAGGCGTGTCCTGCCGTGGAGCACGTCATCGCGATCGGTCGCCCGCGGCCGGGCGCGCATGCCTACGAGGACCTGGTGCGCAAGCACCGCGGCAGGCCCGGCGGCGAGCACGAATCGGTCGGCTACGACGATCCCCTGTGGTTCTTCTACACGTCGGGCACCACGGGTCGACCCAAGGCAGGCGTGCTGACGCACGGTCAGATGGCGTTCGTGGTCACCAACCACCTGGCCGATCTGATTCCTGGGACCACCGAGGGTGACTGTTCCATTGCAGTGGCGCCGCTGTCGCACGGCGCTGGCATCCACGCTTTGCTCAACGTGGCGCGCGGTGCTGCCACGGTCCTGCTGCCGAGCGAAAAGCTGGAGCCCGAGATCGTCTGGCAGCTGGTGCAGAAGTATCGCGTCAGCAACCTGTTCACCGTGCCGACGATCGTCAAGACGCTCGTCGAACATCCAGCCGTCGACCGCTACGACCACTCGAGCCTGCGGTACATGATCTACGCCGGAGCGCCGATGTACCGCGCCGATCAGAAGCTGGCGCTGCAGAAGCTGGGCAATGTGCTGGTGCAGTACTTCGGCTTGGGCGAGGTGACCGGCAACATCACCGTGCTGCCGCGGGAGATGCACTCGGCCGACGACGGCGACCCGAATGCGAACATCGGCTCTTGCGGCCGCCCGCGCACCGGCATGGAAGTCGCCGTCCTCGATGCTGACATGAAGTCCTTGCCCGCCGGCGCGGTGGGCGAGATCTGCTGCCGCGGGCCGGCCGTTTTCTCCGGCTATCACGACAACCCAGAGGCGACAGCCAAGGCGCTTCGCGGCGGCTGGTTTCATACCGGAGACCTCGGACGGCTGGACGAACGCGGGCTGCTGTACATCACCGGCCGGGAGTCGGACATGTATATCTCCGGCGGTTCCAACGTCTATCCGCGCGAAGTCGAGGAAGTCTTGCTGGCGCACCCTGCGGTCGCGGAAGTTGCGGTGCTCGGCGTTCCCGATCGCAAGTGGGGCGAGGCTGGCGTGGCCGTGGTTGTCCGGCGCGAAGGGGCCCAACTCGACCGCGACGCCCTGCTCGCCCATCTGGAGGGTCGCTGCGCGCGTTACCGCTGGCCCCACCATGTGTTCTTCTGGGACTCCCTGCCCAAGTCCAGCTACGGCAAGATCGCCAAGAAGGACATCCGACAGCTGCTTGTCGAGCGCGGCGAACTGCCGAACCCGTAATCGACGGGCACTTCGGGGTGACGGGCCACGGCGCCATGAGCCAGGTCGTGGCGCGCAGACAAGTGACGCGTCACCGGCTTGTCGAACGCTGCGAGGCTGTCCTGATGCGACGTTGGCGCGTCCGCACCCCGCGCGTCGAAGCCAGGGGCGCACCGCCGGCGCAGATAGAATTTCAAGGCACAGGCAGGGACACGCCGAGACGCGGATGCGCAAGTTGCCGTCTGGCAGCGCTGTCGAATCGTCATTCGAGGCCGATGCGATGAGCGAAGAACGCAAGGTCGAGGTCATCGAACGGGAGCCCTGCTACCAGGGGTTCTTCAGCCTCGAACGCGTACACCTGCGGCACAGCCTGCATCGCGGGGGAATGAGCCCGGTGCTGGTGCGCGAAATTCTCGAGAAAGGCGATGTCGTCGCGCTGCTGCCCTACGATCCGGTCACCGACACGGTCGTGATGATCGAGCAGTTCCGCGTCGGCGCGATAGGCAACGCGCCAAGCGCATGGCTGCTCGAGATCGTCGCCGGACTCATGGAGCCGGGCGAGCCGCCAGAGGACGTCGCGCGCCGCGAGGCGACGGAAGAGGCAGGGCTCGCGGTGCGCCGGATCGAACCAATCGCGCGTTTCTTCGCCACGCCGTCGAAGTCTTCCGAACTCACGCACCTGTACTGCGGGGAAGTCGATGCCTCGGGTGCTGGAGGCGTGCACGGCCTGGTCCACGAAGGGGAGGACATCCGCGTCATTCCGATGGCGGCCGAGCAGGCGTTCGCTCTGCTCGAGACCGGCCGGATTGATTCCGCGTGGCCGATGATCGCGCTGATGTGGTTGCGGACTCACCGCGAGCGTCTGCGCGGGGCGTGGACTGGCCAGGCCGGCAGCAGAGCTTCGGCTGACGGCACTGTGGGGGACGTTTGAACGGACGCGGTACTCGCTCGGCCCGTGCGGCGGCAGCGCCTGTTGGTGGAGGGACGTTTGTCGTTGTGCCGAATCGGTGCTGCCGCGGCGAACCAGACACACGATCCAAGAATCTTCAGATTCTGATGACCACGCATGGTCGTTTCGGGCCGCGTTCTACGTCCCTCGGCCCTTCCTGATCTGTCAACCAACCACGGACCATCCCATGAACGAATCCATTGCCCTGTTTGGGGCCGGCGGCAAGATGGGCGTACGCCTTTCGAAGAACCTGCTGAACTCCGACTACCGCGTGCACCATGTCGAACCAAGCGCTGCCGGACGCAAGCGACTGAAGGACGAACTCGGCCTCGAGTGCGCAGCGGCGGATGCGGCCCTGGACAATGCCGACGTGGTGATCCTGGCCATTCCGGACACCGTCATCGGCAAGGTGGCGCACGAGATCGCGCCGAAGCTTCGACCAGGAACCATGGTGATGCTGCTGGACGCCGCGGCTCCCTTCGCGGGCCACCTGCCCGAACGCAAGGACCTGACGTACTTCGTCTCGCATCCCTGCCATCCGACCATCTACAACGACGAGTCCGAAGCGGCAGCGCGCCGCGACTACTTCGGCGGCGCCTATGCGCGCCAGTCGATCACCAGCGCACTGATGCAGGGTCCCGAATCGGCATTCGAGCTTGGCGAAGCCGTCGCGAAGACCATCTATCAGCCAATCAAGAATTCCTACCGCCTGA
>JAHEDN010000409.1 GCA_024641225.1 Burkholderiales bacterium
CGCAAGGCTCATCCTGAGCAGCACCGACGGTGCGTTCACGCGCGGGCAGACGCTCGCTTTCGCCGCGACTTCGAAGCACAGCGCGCGGAGATAGAAGCCGACATGCCGCGGATTGACCTCGACAAGAACATCGTCGAGGCGGTTGGCGACGCCGATTCCGTGCGCGGCGTTGAAAAGTGCAGCAAGAACCTTTCGTGAATCGGTCTCGCGTTAATGGCTCACGGCGAGTCGCACCGGTTCGCTCAGAGGCCGTCCGTCGCTCGCCTCGGTTGCTCCAGCGAAAGTGTGGTCGCGCAGCAACGATCCCCGGCGCCCTATCAATCGGTTAGCACGCTGCGGCGCATCACGAACTTCTACGTACCTGTAAGGCTCAAGTAAGCCACACTGCCTAACTTCTATTGTGCTAATAACAGGCGCCGCCCGCAGGGCGCGGCGTGGCAAGGCACAGGACAGGAGACCATGGCAAACATTGAATCCGTACTACAGGAAAAGCGCGTATTCGAGCCGAGCGCGGACGTTGTCAAGGCAGCGAACATTTCCGGAATGGATGCTTATCGCGCGCTGTGCGCGGAGGCGGAACGCGATTTCACCGGCTTCTGGGGGCGGCTTGGCAAGGAGAGCCTTGCCTGGCACAAGCCTTTCAAGCAAGTGCTCGACGAGTCGAACGCGCCCTTCTTCAAGTGGTTCGCTGACGGCGAGCTGAACGCCTCTTACAACTGCCTTGACGTGCCGGTGCAGGCCGGCAATGGCGACAAGACGGCGATCATCTTCGAGGCCGACGACGGCAAGGTCACCAGGATTTCCTACAAGGATCTGCTGGCCAAGGTCTGCCAGCTCGCCAACGGCATCAAGTCGCTCGGCTTCAAGAAAGGCGAGCGGGCAATCATCTACATGCCGATGTCGATCGAGGCCGTGGTCGCGATGCAGGCCTGCGCGCGGCTCGGCATTACGCACTCGGTGGTCTTCGGCGGTTTCTCCGCAAAGAGCGTGCAGGAGCGCGTCGTCGACGCTGGCGCGACGCTGATCATCTGCGCCGACGAGCAGATGCGCGGCGGCAAGGCGATTCCGCTGAAACCGGCGATCGAGGACGCTTTCGCGCTTGGCGGTTGCGAGGCGGTGCGCAAGGTGATCGTTTACCAGCGCACCGGTGGCAGCATCGCGTTCAATGCCGGGCGGGACGTTTGGATGCACGAGCTGATGGCAGGCCAGGCAAGCACCTGCGAACCTGAGTGGGTCAACGCCGAGCACCCGCTGTTCATCCTCTACACGTCGGGCTCCACGGGCAAGCCGAAGGGCGTGCAGCATGCCACCGGCGGCTACCTGCTGTGGGCGGCGCTGACGATGAAGTGGACGTTCGACATCAAGCCGTCGGACGTGTTCTGGTGCACGGCCGACGTCGGCTGGGTCACCGGCCACACTTACGTGTGCTACGGACCGCTGGCCGCTGGCGCAACGGAAGTGATCTTCGAGGGCGTGCCGACCTATCCCGATGCCGGCCGCTTCTGGAAAATCTGCCAGGATCACGGCGTTACCGTCTTCTACACCGCGCCGACTGCGATCCGCTCACTGGTCAAAGCCAACGAGGCGAACCCGGCGACGCATCCCTCGAAGTACGACCTCTCCAAGCTGCGCATCCTCGGCACCGTCGGCGAGCCGATCAATCCTGAAGCATGGATGTGGTACTACAACAATGTCGGCCAGAAGCGCTGTCCGATCGTCGACACGTTCTGGCAGACCGAGACCGGCGGCCACATGATCACGCCTCTGCCGGGCGCCACGCCGCTGGTGCCGGGTTCGTGCACGCTGCCGCTGCCGGGAATCATGGCGGCGATCGTGGACGAGACCGGGCACGACGTGCCCAACGGCCAAGGCGGCCTGCTGGTGGTCAAGCGGCCGTGGCCGTCAATGATCCGCACGATCTGGGGCGACCCGGAGCGTTACAAGAAGAGCTACTACCCTGCCGAACTCGGCGGGAAGCTGTATCTCGCCGGCGACGGCTCGATCCGCGACAAGGACACCGGGTACTTCACGATCGTCGGCCGGATAGACGACGTCCTCAACGTCTCCGGCCACCGCATGGGCACGATGGAGATCGAATCCGCTCTGGTCTCGAACCCGCTGGTGGCCGAAGCCGCCGTCGTTGGCAGGCCCGACGACACCACTGGTGAAGCGATCTGCGCTTTCGTCGTGCTCAAGCAGGCGCGCCCGTCGGGTGATGCGGCACAGAAGATCGCCAGGGAGCTGCGCGACTGGGTCGGCAAGGAGATCGGGCCGATCGCCAAGCCGAAGGACATCCGCTTCGGCGACAACCTGCCCAAGACGCGCAGCGGCAAAATCATGCGGCGCCTTCTGCGCTCGATCGCCAAGGGCGAGGAGATCGCGCAGGACGTCTCTACGCTGGAGAACCCGGCGATTCTCGACCAGCTCAAGGTGTCGCGGTAGCTTGTCCTGGCGGCTGCGCTCGCGCGCAGCCGCCAGAGTTGAAGTCACGAGAAGAAAGGAAACTGCTACCGCGCCGTGGCGCGGCGAATGGCAGTCCGGACGAGGGACAAGGCGCCGGCCCGGCCGGCGCGCGCGGGACACGACATAGTGGCGTTGCTGCTGGTCATCGTGCACACACTGATCCTTGTGGCGGGCCTTGCGCTGCTCGGTCAGGGCATTGTCGGCGCCTTCAACTGGCGGCGCCGGCACGAGAACTTCGTCCATCAGCTGTTCGCGATCATTGCGCGGCCGGTCGTCTCGGCCGTGCGCCTGATCACGCCGCGGGTGATCCTCGACGAGCACGTGCCGCTGGTTGCGTTTCTGCTGCTCTTGATTGGTTACTTCGGCGTCGGCCTCTGGCATCGCGACGTCTGTTTGCAGGACCTGACGCAGGTTGGCTGCGCCAAATGGGCGGCGGCGCGGGCCGGTGCGGTGCAATGAAGGCGCTCGGCACATGGCTTGCCGGGTTCTGGCTCAAGCGACAGGTGGGGCTCGCCGTTCTGCTGGGTCGCCGCAAGCGCGCGATCGAACTGATGCGGGACGTGCTGCGGCTCGATCCCGACAATGCGGAATCACGGAGTGCACTGGGCAACCTGCTGGTCGAAGCCGGCGAACCGGCGGCGGCGGTCG
>JAHEDN010000410.1 GCA_024641225.1 Burkholderiales bacterium
ATCGACGATGCGTTTTCGGTGCAGTTCCTCGAAGATCGCGTTCGGGTTGGCATCCATATCGCCGCACCGGCGACGGCGATCGGTCGCGGCGATGCACTGGACCTGGTCGCGCGTGGCCGGATGTCGACGGTCTACGCCCCCGGTATGAAAATCACCATGCTGCCCGAGCGATGGATCACGCGGTTCTCGCTAGCCGCCGGCCACGCGCTGCCGGCGCTGTCGCTGTACATCGATGTCGACCATGACAGCTTCCGTCCGCTCGGTTTCGACACCCGGCTCGAGCGGGTCCGCATCGAGACGAATCTGCGCCACGACCTGCTCGACGAGCAGGTCACCGAGGTGCACGTCGCAGCCGGGGTGCTCGATGTGCCGCACGGCCGCGAACTCCTGTTTCTGTGGCATTTCGCCCGCACCATTCTGGCCGAGCGAGAAATCGTCCGCGGCAAACCGGAGCCGGCAGGCAAGATCGATTACACGTTCGCTCTCGAAGGTGAAGACGAGAATGCGCGGGTGAAGATTCGTCCGCGGCGGCGCGGCGCGCCGCTGGACCTGATCGTCAGCGAACTGATGATCCTGGCCAACAGCCATTGGGCCGGCTGGCTTGCAGAACTGAAGCGAGCCGGCATCTACCGGTCGCAGAGCTTGCAGCGCGTCGGCGGACGCTGGGTCCCAAGCCGCGTGCGGATGAGCACCGTTCCGGCGCCTCACGAAAGCATCGGCGTGCCCCACTACAGCTGGTGCACGTCACCGCTGCGTCGCTATGTCGATCTTGTCAACCAGCAGCAATTGGTGGCGGCCGTGCGCGGCGAGGCGCCGCCTTACCCGGCCAACGACGCGGACCTTTACGGCATCGTGTCGTCCTTCGATGCCGCGTACAAGCTGTACGGCGAGTTCCAGGAACGGCTCGAGCGCTACTGGTGCTTGCGCTGGTTGCGGCAGCAAGCCGTTGACCGCGTGGGAGCGACGGTGCTGAAACCCGACCTGCTGCGCATCGACGATCTGCCACTGCTGACCCGAGTGGCTGGTCTGCCGATGCTCGAGCGTGGCCAGCGAGTCGAGATGGACTTGCTCGGCATCGACGAAGTCGATCTCACCGTCGAACTGCGACTGCACCGCGTGCTTCAGGAAACGGCAGGCCGGCTCGACGAGATCGATGAGGAGGCCGCGGACCTGGCCGAAGCCAGCGGCGACGCCACCGAGTCCGCCCCGGCACCTGATCTACCGCAAGCGGGCTAGCATTCACGCAGCGTTCGCTGGCGCCATAGATACAATCAGTTCGCTTCTCCGAGGGGGTCGCGCCGCTTGCGGCCAGAACATGCAGCCCGTAATGCAGCAGAACAGGATGCTGGTCATTGCGCTCGGCGCGTCATTGGCCGTTCACGCGCTTGCGCTTGCCGTCCGCTTTGTCGATCCCGAACTGCTGCGGCTTCGTTCCACGGATCCGGCGCTCGAGATCATCCTTGTCAACGCGCGCTCGCAGGCGCGACCGAGCCGGCCAGAAGCCTATGCACAGGCGAATCTCGATGGCGGCGGCGCCAACGATGCCGGACGGCGCAGTTCGCCCTTGCCCAATCTGATGCAGCATCGCGACGGCGAGGCGGTCGAGGTGGCGCGGGCGCGAGTCGATCAGATGAAGCCGCAGTCTCAGCAACTGACGCTGCAGGACAGAGGCGATCTGGCCATTTCCAGCCTGGCACAGCCGGCGCCTGCCGAGCATCCTGACTCAGGGACCGCCGACAGCTCGCTCGACATGCTGGCGCGCATGCAGGCAGTGATCTCCCGGCGTATCTCCGATTATCAGAAGCGGCCACGTCGGCACCACTTCATGCCGAGCACTTCCGAGTACCGTTATGCCCGCTACGTCGAAGACTGGCGCGCATGGGTGGAACGGATCGGCAATGAGCACTATCCTGACGAGGCACGCGGGCGCATTTATGGCGCTCTGCGGATGACGGTGGTCATCGGAGCGGACGGCAGGCTCGTGCATGCAGTGATCGAGCAGCCGTCGGGGTCGGCGGTGCTCGATCGCGCTGCGCGGCATATAGTCAAGCTCTCGGCGCCGTTCCCGCCGTTCCCGCCCGAGATCGCGCGTGACACCGATGTTCTCGAAATCACGCGGACGTGGACCTTCACCAATGACAAGTTCGCCACCCGCAGCAGTGATCGAGCGGCGGCACCCTGAACGATGAAGCAGCCCGACAAATACGCCGTGGTCGGCAACCCGATCACGCACAGCAAGAGTCCGGATATCCACCGTCTGTTCGCGCAGCAGACGCGGCAGTCGATCACCTACGAGCGGCTCGAAGCGCCGATCGACGGCTTCGAAGAGTTCGCGCTCGGCTTGCGCGAGGCGGGCTACCGCGGGCTGAACGTGACGATCCCCTTCAAGCTCGACGCAGCGAAACTCGCCGATCGGCTCACGCCACGGGCACGTCTTGCCGGCGCAGTGAATACGCTGAAATTCGACGGTGACGCGATCACCGGAGACAACACCGACGGCATTGGCTTCGTCCGCGACATCTCGCAGCGGTTGAAGTTCCGCATCGAGGACTCGGCGATTCTCGTTCTCGGCGCCGGCGGCGGTGTGCGCGGCCTGATCGGATCGCTGCTCGAGGAGAAGCCGAAGTGGATTGCAGTGGCCAACCGCACACACGATCGTGCGCAGGAGCTCGCCGACGAGTTTGGTGTGCTGGCGCTCAGCTTCGACGAGGTGCCGGCCGAGCACTTCGATCTGGTGATCAATGGCACGGCGACCAGCCTCAGCCACACCACGCCGCCGATCGACGCCGAGACGTTCGACGACTGCACGCTGGCCTACGACCTCCTTTACGCGCCGGCGCCGACCCCCTTCATGCAGCTCGCCAGCCGCGGCGGCGCGCGCAAGGTGAGCGACGGCCTCGGCATGCTGATCGAGCAGGCCGCTGAGTCATTTCACCTCTGGCGCGGCGTGCGACCGGACACGACGCCGGTGTTCAAGGAGCTGCGCCGCCTGCTGAACGCCGAGGCCGCCTCGGAGGGCGCCGCGGCGCGATGAGGTTGTCGAGGGCCGGCCGCTGGCTTTGGCGGCTGGCACTGCTGGCGGTAGCGGCCGTC
>JAHEDN010000045.1 GCA_024641225.1 Burkholderiales bacterium
TCGGTGCTCGATCCCCGGGTGCGTCTTGCCGACGTGAAGAGCTGAGATGGTCGCCTCGCCACAACCGGAGGACAGCAGTCGCGTCGAAACGCCGCTGGCGCGTTTCTGGTCGCAGTTCGCCGAAAGCAGGCTGGCGCTGGTCGGCCTGGCGATGCTGGTGGCGATCATCGGTACCGCGCTGCTGGCACCGGTGGTCGCGCCGCAGAACCCGTACGACCTCGCCGCGCTCGACCTGATGGACGCGCGCCAGCCGCCGGGATCGGAGGCGATGAGTGGCGCGATGGTGTACCGGCTCGGCACCGACGGACAGGGCCGCGACATGGTCTCGGCGATCATCTACGGCCTGCGCGTGTCGCTTTATGTCGGTATAGCCAGCGGCGCGATTGCGCTCACGCTCGGCGCCATCCTCGGCGTGCTCGCCGCGTACCTCGGCGGGCGCTTCGAGCAGGTGCTGATGCGCATCGTCGACATCCAGCTCGGCTTTCCGGCGATCCTGGTGGCGCTGATCCTGCTCGCCGTGCTCGGCAAGGGCGTCGACAAGATCATCATCGCGCTGGTCACCGTGCAGTGGGCCTACTACGCGCGCACCGCTCGCTCGGCGGCGCTGGTCGAGCGCAGCAAGGAATACATCGAGGCGGCGCGCGGGCTGGGCCTGAGCGCAGGCAGGATCGTGCTGCGCCACCTGCTGCCCAACGCATTGCCGCCGCTCATCGTGGTCGGCACCGTGCAGGTCGCGCACGCGATCGCGCTTGAAGCGACGCTCAGCTTCCTCGGCCTTGGCCTGCCGCCGACCGAACCGTCGCTGGGCCTGCTGATCGCCAATGGCTACGAGTTCCTGCTTTCGGGCAAGTACTGGATCAGCGTCTATCCGGGCGTTGCGCTGCTGGTCACGATCCTGTCGATCAATCTGGTCGGCGACCAGTTGCGCGACGTGCTCAATCCGCGATTGGCGAAATGAAGAAAGGGCATTTGCCACGGATTACACGGATTTCACGGATTCATTTGATCCGTGTTAATCCCTGTTAATCCGTGGCTAGAGCTTTTCAGATGCTTCTCGAGGTCAGCAACCTTGTCACCGAATTCGCGCTGCGCGACGGCGTGCTGCGCGCGGTGCAGGGCGTGTCGTTCCAGCTCGACCGCGGGCAGATTCTCGGGCTCGTCGGCGAGTCGGGATCGGGCAAGTCGGTCACCGGGTTCTCGATCCTCGGCCTGATCGATCCGCCGGGACGCATCGCGGGCGGCAGCGTGAAGTTCGACGGACGGGAGCTGGTCGCCGCGCCGGAATCGGAACTGCGCGCGCTGCGCGGCAAACGCATCGCGATGATCTTCCAGGATCCGATGATGACGCTCAACCCGGTGCTCTCGGTCGAGACGCAGATGGTCGAGACCGTGCTGGCGCACGAGAAGGCCAGCCGCAGCGTGGCGCGCGCGCGCGCGATCGACGCGCTCGGCCGCGTCGGCATCGCCTCGCCCGAGGAGCGGCTCGCGCAGTACCCGCACCAGTTCTCCGGCGGCATGCGGCAGCGGGTGGCGATCGCCATCGCCCTGCTGCACAGCCCCGACCTGATCATTGCCGACGAGCCGACCACGGCGCTCGATGTCACGGTCCAGGGGCAGATCCTGTACGAGATGCAGAAACTGGTGCGCGAGGTCGGCTCCGCACTGATCTGGATCACGCACGACCTGGCCGTGATCGCGGGACTGGCCGACCGGGTCGCGGTGATGTACGCCGGCCGCATCGTTGAGGAAGGCGCGGTGGACGATGTGCTTGAGTCTCCGGCGCATCCATACACGCGCGGGCTGCTCGATTCGGTGCCGGCGAACAACGTTGGCAGCCGCCGGCTCAACCAGATCCCCGGAATGACACCGTCCTTGCTCAAGCTTTCGGCCGGCTGCGCCTTCCGCGACCGCTGCTCCTACGCGCAGGCGCGCTGCAAGCAGATGCCCGAACTTGCCGTGCATGGCGCAGCCAAGGTGCGCTGCCACTTTCCGCTGCCTGCCGCCGTGGCAGTAGGCGCCGCTTGAGCAGGACGCCGCTGATGTCGGAAGCCCTGCTCGAGTTCCGCGCGGTGTCCAAGCGCTTCGTCAAGCGGCTCGATGCGGTGGAGCGGCTGGCGAAGAAGCTCGGCGCGCGCGTGACCGAACACACGGTGCACGCGGTGGACCGGGTCAGCTTCGCAGTCGCTCAGGGCGAAGTGGTCGGACTGGTCGGTGAATCGGGCTGCGGCAAGAGCACGCTCGGCCGGCTCGGCTGCGGCCTATACGCGCCGACCGACGGCGACGTGCTGTATCGCGGGGTCAGCGTCACCGCCGGCGGCGGCCGGCAACCCCCGATCCAGATGATCTTCCAGGACCCGTTCGCCTCGCTGAACCCGCGCATGCGAATTGCCGAAATCGTCGGCGAGGCGCCGCGTGTGCACGGCCTCGTTCGCAAGAACGACGTGGCCGGCTACGTCGCCGACCTGCTCAAGCGCGTCGGGCTCGATGCCAGCTACGCGCGCCGCTACCCGCACCAGTTCTCCGGCGGACAGCGTGCGCGCATCGGCATCGCCCGTGCGCTGGCGGTCAAGCCCGAGTTCCTGATCTGCGACGAGGCGGTAGCGGCGCTCGACGTGTCGATCCAGGCACAGGTGCTGAACCTGTTCATGGACCTTCGCGAGCAACTGGGGCTGACGTATCTCTTTATCAGCCACGACCTCGGCGTGGTGCGACACCTTTCGAAACGGGTGGTGGTGATGTATCTGGGCCGCGTCGTCGAGATCGCGCCGACCGAAGCACTGTTCGATTCGCCGAACCACCCCTACACACAGGCGCTGCTGGCTGAAGTGCCGCGCATCGATCGCAAGCGGCGCAAATTCGTGCCGATCAAGGGCGAGATCCCGTCGCCGCTGGCGCCACCGCCCGGCTGCCACTTTCATCCGCGGTGCCCGAAAGCGATTTCGCACTGCTCGGCCGAGGCGCCACGGCTCCGTGAAATCGGGCCGGACCGCTGGTCGGCGTGCCATCTGAACGATTGAACGACGACTGATTGGCAAGGTTTCCGCAATGACTTCAAGAATCATTGTCAGACATGGCCCGGCCGCCGCGGCGGTGCCGCTGGTGCTCGACTCGCCGCATTCGGGGCGAGACTTTCCGGCCGACTTCGACGCGGCGGTCAGCGAATTCGACCTGCGCGAAGGCGAGGACTGCTTCATCGACGAGCTTTACGCACCGGCCACCGAACTCGGCGTGCCGCTGCTGGCGGCCCAGTTTCCGCGCACGTACCTGGATCCGAACCGGCACCGCGGCGACGTCGACCTGGAACTGATCGAGGGCGGTCACTGGCCGCACGAACACGTGCCGAGCGGAAAGAGTCGGATCGGCAAGGCGCTGATCTGGCGCACGCTCGACGACAACCGGCCGATCTATTCGCGCAAGCTTGCGGTCGGCGAAGTAGTCTCGCGCATCGAGCGCTGCCACGCGCCGTACCACGCGCGACTGAGCGAGATGCTCGACGAGACCCACGCCCGTCTTGGCACTGTCTATCACATCAACTGCCACTCGATGCCGGCGGTCGGCAAGCAGGGCGAGACCGACGAGCGCAGGCCGCGTGCCGAGTTCGTCCTCGGCGACCGTGACGGAACGACGTGCGACCCGGAATTCACCGAGTTCGTCCGCGCCACGCTCGCCGCGATGGGCTACCAGGTTGCGCTCAACGACCCGTACAAGGGCGTCGAACTGGTGCGCGCCTGGTCGGATCCGCGTGCGCGGCGGCACAGCCTGCAGGTGGAAATCAACAAGAAGCTGTACATGAACGAAGCGACGCGCGAGCGACACGAGGGCTTCGCGCCATTGCAGGCCAATCTCACCCGGCTCGTCGAAGCGATCAGGGACTACATCGAAGCGGAGCTGCGCCGTGACTGAACATTTCCCAATCGAGCTGACACCGCCTGAGATCACGCCCTGGCGCGCCGGCAACGTCGGCGTCGACTACGTGCACGTGCTCGACTCCGGCCAGCCGGGCCCGAACGTGATGGTGCAGGCGTTGACCCATGGCAACGAGTTCTGCGGCGCGATCGCGCTCGACTGGCTGCTGCGCGAGCGGGTAACGCCAGTGCGCGGCAAGCTGACGCTCGCTTTCGCCAACGTCGAGGCTTACGCGCGCTTCGACTTTGATGATCCGGATGCCTCGCGCTACATCGACGAGGATTACAACCGCGTCTGGGCCGATGAGGCCCTGTTCGGGCCGCGCGATTCGATCGAGTTGCGCCGTGCGCGGGCGCTGCAGCCGTTCGTCGATGCCGCCGACTACCTGCTCGACCTGCACTCGATGCATGAGCCGTGCCGGCCGATCATGGTCTGCGGCACCCTCGATAAGAACGCCGAGTTCGCGCGTGCCATCGGCGTGCCGGCCGACCTGCTGCTCGACACCGGGCATCCGGCTGGCCTGCGGATGATCGAGCGTGGCGGCTTCGGTGATCCCACGAGCGCCAAGCGCGCGGTGCTGATCGAGTGCGGCCAGCACTGGGAGAAGGGGGCTGCCGACGTGGCCATCGACACGCTGCTGCGCTTTCTGCGGGCGACGGACGCTGCCGACGTGGCGTGGGTTGCGCCAAGGCTGCAGCTGGCGCCGCCGGCCGAGCAGAAACTGGTGCGCGTGACCGAGGCTGTGGTCGCCCGCTCGATGGACTTTCGCTTCCTGGTGCCGCTCGAAGGACTCGGCGTCGTCGAGAAGGCCGGCACGCCGATCGCCGAGGACACCGATCCGGTCACCGGCGAGAAGGTCCTCTGGACAGCGCCGTACGAGAACACGGTGCTGGTGATGCCGTCGATGAAACATCTTCGGCCCGGCAACACACAAGTCCGCCTCGGCCGTTTCGTCTGAAAGCAGAGCGCATCCGGCATGGTTCAGCTTGGCCGGAGCGCGGCGTCGAAGCGGCGGCGCAGCCGCTGCTTGGCGCGCACCGTCAGCGCCGCGGTGTAATTGGCGCTGATGTGCAGCCGTCGGCTGGTCTCCTGCGTATCGACGTCCTGTAGCACGCGGAGCACGAAGGCCTCACGCATGGACGCGGGCAGTGCCTTCAGTTCGCGTCGCAGGAGCGGCCAGACCTGCTCGCGTGTTCGAATTTGCTCCACTGCAGTCAGGGGGTCCGGCGCTGCATCTGCCGCGCAGACCGCATCGGCAAGTGCGCTCGCGCGGGCGCGGCGCTCGCTTGCGCGTGCGCGGGCGAGGTCGGCGATCTTGTGCTTGAGAATGGAGGTGGCAAAGGTCGGTAGCGAGGATTCGCCACGAAACGGGGCCGGCGACCGCAACATCGCCAGCAAGGTGTCCTGGGTGAGGTCCTCGGCGTCGGCATCATCGCGCAGCGCGCGCCGGGCAAAAGCATGCAGCCTTGGCCTCAGTTGCCGGACCGTATCGGCGCTCAGCGTGACGTTGTGCATGACGGCGTTCTCGATCGAGGATGTGACGCCGCGCAGTGTCACCGCCACTTCTAACGAAACCATCGCGGCGGTGGCAACGATTGTTCAAATCGTTTTTTCGCCGCGCAAACTGTAATTTTCCTGCCCGCCGACCGACGAACCGGGCTGTGGAACGTTGCGCAGGGCGGCGCGCGCCCCAGCCTCGATGCTCGATTCGATCCTCATCGTCGAAGACGAACGCGATCTCGCTGAGCTCGTCGCGCTGCACATGGGCGATCTGGCGCGCGAGGTGCGCATCTGCGCCGATGGCGCGGCCGCGCTGGCGCAGGTGCGGGAGCACCCTCCTGCGCTGGTCATCCTCGATCTCGGGCTGCCGGGACTGGATGGGCTGGAGGTCTGCCGGCGGCTGCGCGCTGCACGCCGGTACGTGCCGATCCTCATGCTGACCGCGCGCGGCTCGGACGCCGAGCGGGTGCTCGGGCTGGAACTGGGCGCCGACGATTACCTGGTCAAGCCGTTCAACGTGATGGAGCTCGCCGCGCGGGTCAAGGCGCTGGCGCGTCGCGCTGTGGCCTTCGCGCCAGCCACCGTCGAGCTGCGCTCGGCCGGCCTCGTGCTGCGCCCGGATGCGCGTAGCGTGACCCTCGATGGTCGCGAGTTGACCCTGACAGCCAAGGAATTCGATCTGCTGGCGCACTTCATGCGCTCGCCCGGCCGCGTCTACACGCGCAGCCAGCTGCTCGACGCGATCTGGGGCGGCGCTCACGATGGCTACGCGCACACGGTCAATTCGCACATCAACCGGTTGCGCGCGAAGATCGAACGCGACCCTGCGCATCCTCAACTGCTGCTGACCGTCTGGGGGGTTGGCTACAAGTTCGTCGCACCGCCGGCGAGCCGCTGAAAGATAGCTGCTCCGATGCTGCGCTCGCTCTCGTTGCGGTTGACTCTGGTACTGGCGGCGCTGTTCGTTCTTCTCGGCGTGGTCTTCATTCTGATCCTCCAGCACTTCACCGACATGTACCGCGAGGAGGTCAACCAGCGGATGAACGCCGATCTGGCGATGGTCATCGCGCGCGAGAACCGGACAATCGACAAAGGTGCGATCGACCTGCCGCGGCTGACCGCTTTGCTGCCGTACGTGATGAAGGTCAATCCGGCGGCCGAGGTCTACGTGCTGGATGCGACCGGTCGTGTGCTCGCGTTCTCCGGGCCGACAACGCCGGTGCGCACGACAGTCGACCTGGCGCCGGTACGCGCGTTCCTGTCGATGACGCAGCCGTTGCCGATCCTCGGTACCGATCCACGCGCTGCCGCGGCACGCCGCATCTTCTCGGCCGCCGCCCTCGGCGACGCGGCGCGGCCGGCCGGCTACGTGTACGCAGTGCTCGGATCGGACAGCGCGCCGGCCTCGGCGCTTTCGCATGGTGCCGTGCTGCCATTGGCCGCCGCGGCGCTCGCCGCCAGTCTGCTGTTCGCGCTGGGAACCGGCCTGGTGCTGTTTCGAGCCTTGACCGGGCGCCTGCGCCGCCTCGCCGATTCGGTCGAGCGCTTCCGGCACTCGCCGACGTCAGCGCCCATGCCGGAGGCGGTGCCGGCTGTGGCCGCGCAGCGCGGCGATGAAATCGCCCGACTCGATGCCGCGTTCTCCGCGTTGGCTCGCCAGATTGCCGAGCAGCTGCGCGCGCTCGAGCGCACCGACCGCGACCGGCGCACGGCGCTCGCGCATGCCTCGCACGACTTGCGCACGCCGCTGGCAGCGCTGCAGGGTTACCTGCAGACACTGAGCCTGAAGGGCGCCAGCCTCGACGAAGCGCAGCGCCGCCACTACCTCGGTGTGGCGCTGAAGCACAGCGAGCGGCTCGGACGCCTGATCGACCAGGTCTTTGCGCTGGCCAAGCTCGACGATCCCGACGCGCGGCCGCAGCGCGAGCCGTTCTCGCTCGGCGAACTGGCCGGCGATATCGTGGAGAAGCACCGGCTGCGCGCCGAGTCGGGCGGCGTCGCGCTGCGCGCCGACATCGCCGCCGACGCGCCGCCGGTATACGCCGATATCGCGATGTTCGAGCGGTTGATCGAAAACCTGCTCGACAACGCACTGAAGTTCACGCCGCCGGGCGGGCGGATTCACGTTGCGCTGCGCCGCGCCGCCGGCGGCGTCGAACTCGCGATTGAAGATACCGGCTGCGGCATCGACGCCGCCGACCTACCGCAGATCTTCGAACGCTTCTATCGGGGGCCGGCGGCACCCGGCGCCTCGTCGGGCCTCGGGCTGGCGATCGTCAGGCGCGTCGCCGAACTGCACGGCGTGCCGATCGACGTCGAAAGCTCGCCGGCGACCGGCACCCGCTTCGTACTGCAGGTGCCGGCTGGCCGGACTGTCAGTACGGCCGGCGAACTCAGCGCACCCGCCTGATGCGCACCTGCGCGATCGGGTTGCGCCAGTCGCGCAGCGACTCGGAGAAGTCGCCGTGGCCGTGCATGCCGCTGCTCACATGGACGAAGCCTTCGCCGTTGCCGACCTGCGCGCCGCCACCGCTGCCATTGCACTCGACGAAGTAAGGACCGGGAATCGACGCGCATAGCTCGTCGTTGGTCTCGGTGCCGGAGTCGTACGCGCGCGCGTAGTAGACCTGCTCGGTGAACGACTCCGGCAGATCGACGCTGTCGAGCGCGACGAAGCTGTCGTTGGTCGGGATCAGCATCGCGGCCAGACTCAGCCGGTCGTGCGCCGGGCGCGCCATGATGGTGAACGTGGCTGTGGCCCCGGGATCGGTCAGACCCGGATTGGTCAGCACTTGCGACACGCTGCCGTCGCCGGTCAGCAGTTGTGTGTACGGACCGGTATTGCCGCCCTCTGCGAGCGAACGCAGTTCATCAGGCGCGGGCGCGCCGAGTTCGAACAGACCGATCGCCGGACGGTGAGTGACTGCCAGCACGGGCGTGAACTGCTGGCCCGCGGTCAGGTTGGTCACGCTGACTTCGTACTGAAGCCGCGGCTGAGCCGCGAATGCGGCGGGAAGCGCCGCTGCGACCGCAGCGGCGAACAGGGTTTTCGACAGCGTCATGGGATCTCCTGGGAGTCGATTGGTCACATGCTCGACCGTATCGGACCGAGGTCCTCGGTAGTCATGCATGCGGACTGCTTGGTCGGGCGTGGCGGCAGACGATGACATCTCCCGGCCGGGCGCTGGAAGCACAGAGGTTCGGCTTGGAGGGTTAGTCAGAGGCAGGAGCCCGGCTCGCCCGAGTGGGCTGCTGCAGCAGCGCAGGGCCCTGCCGCGTAACGGATATCGTTTCCTGGTGCCGCTCGAAGGGTTTGGCGTCATCGAGAAGGCCGGCACGCCGATTGCCGAGGACACCGATCCGGTCACCGGCGAGAAGGTCGTCTGGACAGCGCCGTACTAGAACACAGTGATGGTGATGCCGTCGATGAAACATCTTCGGCTCGGCAACACACAAGTCGGCCTCGGCCGTTTCCACTGATCGTGCGGTGCTGACCGCGTCGCCGGCGGTCCATCGATCCACCCATGTGTCAGCGCGCCGGCCATCGCTGCCGGCTGGCAGGCAGCAGTCCGGCGGGTAAGGCGCGGTGACCTACAGTCCGCGGCAGCCGCCGCGTTTTGCGATCGCGCAACAGTTGCGGTTTCTGAAGCGGTCCAGCGTGGCAGGATTGTCCTGTGTCAGTCCGCCGGTGCTGGCGCCGCCGCACCATAGCCCGGGTTCCGGCCCGCAGCGGTGCCGGACGTGTGTGATTGCCGCGCCACGGCGGTCGGTTTTTTGTCCCGCCGGGCATGGCCTGCTGGTGTTGATCGGTCCCGCGATGCTGCCTTCGAGCCTGCGCTTCAAGATCGGTGTCTATCCGGTGCTGACGCTGCTGGTTGCGCTGATCGTTTTCGCCGTTCTCGTCGTGCGCTACCAGCGCGAGCAGATCCTCGGCGAAGCAGTGCGGCATGTCACGCAACTGTCCGATGTGCTGATCCGCAGCACCCGGTTTGCGATGCTCCAGGACCAGCCCGAGTACGTGCATCAGGCGATCCAGGATGTGGTGGGACAGGGCAACATCGAGAAGATCAGCATCATCAGCAAGGAGGGCGTGATCATCGACACCACGTATCCGCCGGAGCTGAAGATGAAGATCGATCGGCAGGCCGAGGGTTGTTCGCTGTGTCATCAGACCGACCGACCGCTGCAGCGGATCGGACGCGCCGATCGCGCCCGTATCTTCGTTTCGCCCTCGGGCCAGCGAAAGCTGGCCAGCATGGAGGTGATCCGCAACGAGCCGTCCTGCTACAACGCCGCCTGCCACGTCCACTCCAGCGAGCAGTCGGTGCTCGGCGTGCTCGACATCGTCTACCCGCTCGACGAAATCGATCAGTCGATGCAGCGCAGCGGCACGGTGGTCGTGCTGGTTCTGGTCGGGCTGATGTCGGCGGTGGCGATCTTTTTCAGCGTGTTCGTGCGCCGTGTCGTGCACCGGCCGCTGCGCGACCTCGCAGCCGGCGCCGGGCGCGTTGCTGCCGGCGACCTCGAGGCCGAGATCCCGGTGCGCGGCAGTGACGAACTGGGACGACTGGCGGCGTCGTTCAACTCGATGACCGAGGCGGTGCGCCACTCGCGCGAGCAACTGCGCGAATGGAACCAGGAACTCGAACGCAAGATCGAGCAGCGCACGCGCGAGTTGCGCCGTGCCGAGGCCGAGGCGGCGCGCGGCGAAAAACTGGCGTCGGTGGGGCTGCTGGCCGCCGGGGTGGCGCACGAGCTGAACAACCCGCTGACCGGCATCCTGACGTTTTCGACCCTGATCCGGCGCAAGATGGCCGACGGTAGTCCGGAGGCCGAAGACCTCGACCTCGTGATCAAGGAGACGCGTCGCTGCGCGGCGATCATCCGCCGGCTGCTCGACTTTGCGCGTGAAAAGGCGCCGGAGAAGAAGTACACCGACATCAACGCCGTCATCGAGGACACGATTCAGATCGTCGACGGCGTCGCCGGCATTCGCGAAGCGAAGATCCGTACCGAGCTGGATCGCGAACTGCCGCTGATCTGGATCGACGCGAACATGATCGAGCAGGTCATCATGAACATGCTGGTCAATGCGCAGCACGCGATCGAGCAGCGCAAGCGCGACGAAGGAGCGCTGGACGGACGGATCGTCTTACGTACGCGGCGCGCGGCGCGAGATCGTGCGCCGGATCCGGGCGAGGCGCCCGAGCCGATGCTCGAAATCGAGATCGAGGACAATGGCTGCGGCATCGCCGAGGTCGATCTGCGGCGCATCTTCGACCCGTTCTTCACCTCGAAGGAGGTGGGTCGCGGCACCGGGCTCGGCCTGTCAGTTAGTCACGGCATCGTCAAGGCGCACGGCGGCGATATCGAGGTCGAAAGTTCGCCCGGCATGGGTTCGACCTTCCGCGTGTTTTTGCCGCTGCACGCGGCGCCGACGATCCAGGGGCCGGCGTCGCCATCGTCGGCCGGCGACGACGGAGCTGCGGCATGAGGGCCGCGCGGCCGTTCCGACTGCGCCCGGCCTTGCGAGGCGCGACGCCTTGTCAGGAAGCCCTCGGCGACGCAGGCGGGCAGGGTGCCGCGGCGCTCTCCCCGCCCCGCCTGACTTCCCGCAGGGCGAAGTGGGCGCCATGAACGGTCGCGTACTGGTCGTCGACGACGAGGACGTCGTCATTCGCAGCTGCCGACGCATCCTGTCCGATTCCGGCTTCGAAGTCGAAGCGGCCACGGACGGCAGCATGGCGCTGGAGAAGATCGGGCAGCATGAGTTCG
>JAHEDN010000411.1 GCA_024641225.1 Burkholderiales bacterium
TGATCGCCGACATCCGCTCGCTGACACAGGTGATCTGGATCGGTTCGGTGGCGGGCGCGGCCTTCCTGTTCCTGGTGCTGCTGGGCATAGTGCGTCGCGCCGACGCGCTGATCCGCACGCAGGAGCGGCAACTGGTCGAAGCCGAGTCGATGGCGGCGGTCGGGGAGATGGCTTCGGCGGTGGCGCACGGCATCCGCAACCCGCTGGCCAGCATCCGCTCGTCCGCCGAATTGATGGTCGAGGACGCCAGTTTCGCCCACGAGTTCGCGCCCGAGGTCGTGCGCCAGGTCGACCGGATGGAAGGCTGGGTCAAGCGGCTGCTGTCGTACGCGTACCAGCCGGCGCGGGCGCTCGAAACGGTGTCGCCGAATCTCATCGTGCGCACGGCGGCGCAGGCAGTGGAGATAGATCTGGCCCGACAGGGAATCGCGCTCGAGTTGTCGCTCGCCGATGACGTGCCGGAAATTCCGGCGCAGCGCGACGCGCTCGAGCACGCGCTGGCCAATCTGGTGTCCAACGCGATCGAGGCGATGCCAGGAGGCGGCAGGCTCGCGCTCCAGACCCGGATCGCGCCCGATCGCCGCGGCATCGAAATGGTGGTGACCGACACCGGACAGGGGATCCCGCAGGACCGGCTCGACAGGATCTTCGTGCCGTTCCACACGACCAAGGCCGCGGGCCTGGGCGTGGGGCTGCCGATGGTCAAGCGAACGGTCGAGCGGCTGGGTGGTAGGATCGACGTGAGCAGCCGGCCGGGAGCCGGGACGACGTTCAAGCTGACTCTTCCGATGGTTTCGCGATGACCTTCGGCGTACTGTTGATCGAAGACGAAGAGCAACTCGCGCGCAACATCAGGCTCTACCTTGAGCGCAAGGGCTTCGAGGTCCGGATCGCCCCCTCGGCCGAGCGGGGGCTTGAAGCGCTTGAACAGTTCCGGCCGGACGCCATCGTGCTCGACTTCAACCTCCCGGGCATCGACGGGCTGGAGGCCCTGGCGAGGATCCGCGAGCGCGACCCCGACGCGATCGTCGTGATGACCACCGGCCATGGCAGCGAGCAGGTCGCCGTCGATGCGATGAAGGCGGGCGCCTATGACTACCTGACCAAGCCGGTCGCGCTGGGAAAGCTGAAGCTCGTGCTCGAGCGGGCGGTCCAGGACGGGCGCACCCGGGAGGAACTGGCCTATCACCGCCGTCGCGATGCCGCCGACGGCGGCGTCGCCGCACTGATCGGCGAGTCGCCCGCGATGCAGCGGCTGCGCGCGGCGATCGCCCGGATCCTGGAGGCCGAACGCACGATGACCGCCTCGGATCCGCCGGCCGTGCTGATCACCGGCGAGACCGGCACCGGCAAGGAACTGGTCGCGCGCGCGCTGCACTTCGACGGTCCGCGCGGCGGCGGACCTTTCGTCGAAATCAACTGCGCGAGCATTCCGGCGCCGCTGCTCGAGGCCGAGTTGTTCGGATTCGAGCGCGGCGCCTTCACCGACGCCAAGGAGCGCAAGATCGGGCTGATCGAGGCGGCCGACGGCGGCACGCTGTTCCTGGACGAGATCGGCGAGTGCGACCTCGGACTGCAGGCAAAGCTGCTCAAGCTGCTGGAGGACCGCAGGGTGCGCCGCCTGGGCAGCGTTCGCGAGCAGCAGGTGAACCTGCGCGTGCTCGCCGCGACCAATCGCGACCTCGAGCAGCTCGTGCGCGACGCACGGTTCCGTGCCGACCTGTTCTTCCGGCTGCGGATCCTGACCGTCGAGGCGCCGCCGCTGCGCGAGCGCGACGGCGACGTCGTCGGGCTCGCCGAGCACTTCCTGCGCATCCAGTGCGCGCGCTATGGCAGGCCGTCGCTGACGCTGGACGACACTGCACGCGGGGCGCTGCGCGGGCATCGCTGGCCGGGCAATGTGCGCGAGCTGCGCAACGTGATCGAGCAGAGCGTGATCATGGCCCAGGGCGCACGCATCCAGGCGCGCGACCTCACGCTGACCAGGCTCGATACGGCCGAACCCGCCGCGCCAGCATCGCGGCACGCCGTGGTGGCCGACGGGCAGCCCGCGCCCGGGACGCTGGCCGAGGCCGAGCGCCGTCTGCTGGTCGAAGCGCTTGCCGCGAATCGCTGGAACGTTTCCAAGGCGGCGAGGCAGCTTGGCGTGAGCCGCGATACTCTTCGTTACCGGATCCAGAAATTTCAGCTCAGGTTTCCCCCATGAACGCCATACCGACCACACAGATCGACGACACGCGGGTGACCGTGACCCGCTGGGACTTCGCGCCGGGCGCCGATACCGGCCATCACGTGCATGCCCACGACTACGTCGTGGGTCCGCTGACCACCGGCACGCTGCGGCTCGAGGAGCCAGGCGGGGTCCGCGAGGTGCAGTTGCAGGCGGGCGTGTCCTATGCGCGCCAGGCCGGCGTCGCGCACAACGTGATCAGCGCGAACGCGTTCGCGTTCAACTTCGTCGAGATCGAACTGAAGTAGGCGTCGCACGCCCGTCCAGGCGGGCAGCAGGGGTGCGGCCGATGGGTGGCGGGCCGCGGACGGTCCCCGCAGGGTCGACGCTGCTTCGAAGCAGAGCCGCGGATGCCGCACCTCATCATCGAATCGGAACAGTATTACTGAGCGTTTGCAGCCCTTCAAGCTGCATGTAGCGCCGGTTCAGGGACCACTCGTCGTTCTGCTCGAGCATCATGGCGCCGACGAGCCTGGTGATCGACGCGTCGTTGGGGAAGATCCCGACGACGTTGGTACGTCGTTTGATCTCGGCATTCAAACGTTCAAGAGGATTGGTGCTGTAGATCTGCGTCCAGTGCGCCCGAGGAAACGTCATGAAGGCCAGCACGTCGTTCTCGGCCTCGTCCATGAGCACACCGAGCTTGGGGAACTTGCCGCGCAGCTGATCGGCGACGCTGCGCCACTGGTTGCGTGCCGCCTCGGCCGATTCCTGCACGAACACCGTGCCGATCGCCGCCGAGACCATGCGCCGCTGCGTCTTGCCCGCGTGAGCCAGGGCGTTGCGCATGAAGTGCACCCTGCAACGCTGCCAGTCGGCTCCCTTTTCGGCAAGCTCGGCAAGCGCCATAGTGG
>JAHEDN010000412.1 GCA_024641225.1 Burkholderiales bacterium
GCCCAGCACGATGAAGAGGTAGTCGACCTGGCCGTCCTTGAAGGCGGAGGCCAGTTCGCTGTAGTCACCCTGTACGATCTTCGCGCCATTCTTGCGCATGTCGTCGTACGAGGTGCCGTAGTAATCCATCACGAAGCGAAAGCTCATCTCGTCGGAGGATCCGGCCTTGGTCACGCCGATATTCACCTTCTTGGTCTTGAACACCTCCTCAAGGCTCAGCTTCGCATTCTCTCCGCGAATGAAGTGCAGGTAATTATCGGAAAAACTCTGCCCGATCATCATCAATTTGTCGTGGGGCTTGCCCTTGTAGATGTTGCTGCCCTCGCGCGCCATCTTGGCGAAGATATCGAGACCCATGCCGAGCTGGCTCTGGCCGGCCTGGATCTTCGAAGGGTTCGCGGTGCCGCCACCGGGCACGACTTTCACGGACAGGCCCGGGGTGCTCTCCTCGACCACCTTTGCCATGCCGGTGACCATCGTGTACCAGCCGCCACCAAGCTGCCCTGCAACCCATTCGATGGTCTCGGCGTGCGCCATCGTGAAGGAGGACGCCGCCAGGATGGCGGCGGCGAACGCAGTTTTCTGCCTTATTGACATGCGACACTCCCTTGGTTGTACCGCCTGGCGTACCGCGGCGGCTGTTCGAAAGCGACTCGCAAGAAGTCACTGTGCGAGCCATGCTAGTGGTTGGTATATACCTTGTAAAGCGTTGGATAAGTCCCCAATGGTCTCGACAAGAACGCGGTGCGGCGCAGTTACAGCATCAGTCCGCCATCCACATGCAGCACCTGTCCCGTGATGTAGCCGGCATCCGCAGCGAGCAGCAGTTGAATCGCGGCTGCGACCTCATCGGTTGTGCCCAGGCGCCCCATCGGGATCTCGTCGACTATCGCCTGCCATTGCGCCGCGTTGAGCGAGGAAGGTCGGCCGGCCTCCTTGGCGATAAAACCCGGCACGACCGCATTGCAACTGATGCCGCGCGATGCGAACTCGGCGGCAAATATCCGGATCTGTGCTTCCAGAGCGGCCTTTGCCGGTGCGGTCGCAAAGTATCGAAAATACCGTGGCCGGTGGGGGCCGAACGCGCTCACGCAGACGATACGCCCGCGTTTCGGCATGAGTTTCGGCTCGGCAGATCGCACCAGGCGATGAAATGCCAGGGGCATTCGCTGAAACGCAGCGGCCAGGTCCTCCGGGCTGGTCTCGGAGATCGCGCTCACTTTCGCATAACCGGCAGCGAATACGATTCCGGTCAGCGCGCCGGCCGGAACCCTGGCCATCCATTCGTCGACGCAGTCGAACGTGCTGTCGCGGTCGAGATCGCCCAGGCACAGATCCACATTCGCCCCCGCGCTGCGACAGGTTTCCGCCACGGACTCGAGCCCGCGACGATTGCTGCCGGTATGCAGCAGCAACGATTGTCCTGAACGCGCGATTCGTTGAGCGACACGGGCACCGATCCCCGAGCCTGCCCCAATCACGATCGTACGATCCATTGCCCTCGCCCTATCCTTCTGCTGCACCGCTCAGACTGGGTCGTCCGCCGCCGAGGGCACCAGCAACCACATCAGCAGGTAGAGCAGCCCGCTCACCCCGCCGGCGAACAGGCCGATGCAAAACAGCAGTCGCCAGATCCAGGATTCGGTTGCGGTGGCCACACCGATTCCGCCGCACACGCCGCCGATCCAGCGATCGTCAACCGAGCGCCGGAGCTTGTCGATTGCGGGGCGCCCCCTGCCCGGCCCCGGTTCGGAGTCGCGTAGCAGTTTCGCCTTCGCCTGCTCGTACTCCGCGTCGCTCAGGGCACCCGAGCGATGCAGTTCTGCCACCCGCTCAAGATCGTCCGCAAGTTTCATCGCTTCCTCCCGCATGCAGTCGTCACAGACCGATGATACGACCGCGACGGCGATGCGCGAATGATCGCCGTGCGCGCGACGCTCGGTGCGCGGGAGACGCCGACGCCGACGCCGCAGCGACGGTGTTCGCTGATCAGCGCGCGGCGGCGTTCGGGAAGAACAGCTGCTCGCCGCCCAAGCGGTATGCGGCGATCGCCGCCTGCCCTGGCGGCGAGACCACCCAGTCGGCAAAGCGCTGCGCGCTGTCCGCCTTCACGCCCGGGTGGGTCTTCGGGTTCACGACGATCACGCCATACTGGTTGAACAGCCGCGGGTCGCCCTCGACCAGCACCACGAGGTTGCCGCGGTTGCGAAACCCGATCCAGGTGCCACGGTCGGCGAGCGCGTAGCCGTCCATTCCGGACGCGACGTTCAGCGTCGGCCCCATCCCCGATCCGGTCTGTCGATACCAGGCGGCGTCGGCCGCAGGCACGCCGACCCCGGACAGTGCCCAGAAACGCAATTCGGCTGCGTGCGTGCCGCTGCGGTCGCCGCGCGAAACGAAGGTCGCATGCGCACCCGCGATCGCCGAGAAGGCGCGCGCCACGTCGCGCACGCCGCCAACCTTCGCGGGGTCGTTCCTGGGGCCGACGATCACGAAATCGTTGTACATCACGTCACGCCGCGCGAGACCGTGCCCTTCGGCCACGAATCGCTCCTCGGCAACACGGTCGTGCACGAACACGATGTCGGCGTCGCCCCTGCGCGCGGTGGCCAGCGCCTGCCCGGTGCCCTGCGCAACCACGCGCACCTCGATGCCGGTCTCGCGCGTGAAGATCGGAAGCAGGTGCGCGAACAGGCCCGACTGCTCGGTGGACGTGGTCGACGCCATCACGATGTATTCGGCCGCTCGCGCAGGCAACGCGGCGCAGAGCATCGACAACCAGAGACCGACCAGCGCCAGCCTGCGCGACTGACCCTTGACCTTGTCTGCAAGAAATTTCATTCCAGCCACTCCCCGTGAAGAAAGCGCCGGGCAAGCGTCGTGCGCGGCGCGTCGAAGAACACGGACGCTTCGCTCACTTCCTCGACGCGCCCGCGGTGCATGAACACGATGCGCTGCGCGAGCCGGCGGGCCTGCGCGAGATCGTGCGTGGTCATCACGATGCCCCGGCCGCGACTCGAGAGGCGCAGCAGGTAGCGCTCGATGCCCGCCGCCGCGCCAGGGTCGAGACTC
>JAHEDN010000046.1 GCA_024641225.1 Burkholderiales bacterium
CGTTTCGGCAGTGCTGCGGACGACTTCGGCGGTGCGCAAGGACATTTCCGACCTACAGGCTGGCGTTCAGGGCATTGATGAACGCATCGTTTTCGGACGGGGTGCCGACCGTGACGCGCAGGCAGCCGGCCAGCAGCGGATGCACATGCGCGCGGTTCTTGATCAGTATGCCGTGTCCCTTCAGCGCCGCAAACACCCGGTCGGCGGCTACCGAACCGCCGGCAACACGGAAAAGGATGAAATTCGCCGCCGAATCGAACGCAGTGACCCCGTCGACCGAGCGCAGCCGCATGAGCAGTCGGTCGCGCTCGGCGCGCAGCAGCGCGGCCTGCTCTTCGAGCAGCGCCGTTCTGTCGAGCATGAAGCCGGCGGCAGCAAGCGTCAGCACGTTGACGTTGTAGGGAGGCCGCACCTTGTTGAACTCGCCGATCCACGCCGGGTCGCCGCACAGGTAGCCAAGCCGGATGCCGGCCAGACCCATCTTGGAGAAGGTACGCAGCACGAGCAGGTTGGGCCGCATCGAAAGCTGCGGCAGCCAGGTGTCCTGCGCGAAAGGCAAGTACGCCTCGTCGAGCACGACCAGCCCGGGCGCGGCGTCGAGCACGGCCTGCACGGTGTCGCGGTCGAACAGGTTGCCGGTCGGATTGTTCGGCCAGCTGATGAAAACGATCGCCGGCCGGTGCGCAGCGATCGCCGCCAGCAGCGTGTCGCGCTCGAGCGAGAAGTCCGCTGCCAGCGGCACGCCGACGAAGCGGCAGCCATCAAAGCGGCTCGACAGACCGTACATCTCAAAGCTCGGCCATGGCGACAGCACGGCCGCGCCGGGCTTGGCACAGGCCTGAATCATCAGGTGGATCAGTTCGTCGGAACCGTTGCCGAGCAGCAGCGCCATCCCCTCCGGCAGGCCGATCGCCTTCGCCAGTCTTTCCCTGAACACGCGTGGATCGGAAGGCGGATAGCGGTTCAGCGGCACCTGCGCGAGGCGCTCGCCGAGTTCGCGCGCAACCTCGGCAGGCAGCGAGAACGGGTTCTCCATCGCGTCGAGCTTGGTCAGGCCCGTCGAATCCGGCACCGCGTAGGCGCTGACCGCGCGAACCTCGTCGCGGATCACCGACAGGTCGGGCGCCCGGCGCATCCGGTCGCTCATCGCTCGAACCGGTAGCGGGCACTGGCCGCATGCGCCGGCAGCCGCTCGCCGTCGGCGAGGCGCGCCGCCACCTGCCCGAGCGTGCGCGCCCCTTCCGGGGAAACGCCGATAAGGTTGGTGCGCTTCTGGAAGTCATACACGCCGAGCGGCGACGAGAAGCGTGCGGTACGGCCGGTCGGCAGCACGTGGTTGGGGCCGGCACAGTAGTCGCCCAGCGATTCGCTCGAATGCCGGCCGAGGAAGATCGCGCCCGCGTGGCGGATCTGCGCGGCCCAGCGCTCCGGCTCGTCGGTGGAGATCTCCAGGTGCTCGGGCGCGATCCGGTCAGCCACCGCGCAGGCCTCCGCAAGGCTGGCGGTGAGGATCAGCGCACCGCGACCGGCAAGGCTTTTCTCGATGATCGCGCGACGCGGCATCGTCGGCAGCAGCCGCGCGATCGACGCCTGCACACGCTCTATGAATGCGGCGTCGGGCGTGAGCAGGATCGCTTGCGCCATTTCGTCGTGCTCCGCCTGCGAGAACAGATCCATGGCGATCCAGTCCGGCGAAGTCTGCCCATCACAGATGACCAGGATCTCGCTCGGGCCCGCGATCATGTCGATGCCGACTACGCCGAACACGTGCCGCTTTGCCGCTGCAACGTAGGCGTTGCCCGGGCCGACGATCTTGTCCACCGCGGGCACCGTTGCCGTGCCGTGCGCCAGCGCCGCCACCGCCTGCGCGCCGCCGATGGCAAACGCACGCGTGACACCGGCGAGCGCGGCAGCCGCCAGCACCAGCGGGTTACGCGCGCCATCCGGCGTGGGCGAGACCATCACGATCTCGCCGACGCCCGCCACGTGGGCGGGGATCACGTTCATCAGCACCGATGACGGGTAAGCGGCGAGCCCGCCGGGGACGTATACGCCGACCCTGTCGAGCGGCGTGACGCGCTGGCCGAGCACGGTACCGTCGTCCTCGCGGACCGACCAGCTTTCGGCGCGCTGCTTCTCGTGGAAGGCCTGGATTCGCCGCGCCGCCGCTTCGAGTGCGGCGCGGTCCTCGATCGGCAGCGCCTCGAGTGCGGCGCGCATCTCGCCGGAGCCGATTTCCAGGGCCGCCACCGACGACGCGCTCATCCGGTCGAAGCGGTTGGTGTACTCAAGCAGCGCCGCGTCGCCACGGCTGCGCACGTCATCGACGATCGCCGCCGCGGCCGCATCGATGCTGCGGTCGGCGGCGCTGTCAACCGCCACCAACTGCGCGAAGACTGCATCGAAACCCGGATCTCGCGTCGACAGCACCCTGACTCTCATGCCGTCACCGCCGCTTCCAGCCGCCCGACGAGCGGCATCAGTTCCTCACGCTTGGTCTTCAGGGCCGCCTGATTGACGATCAGCCTCGAGCTGATTGCTGCGATCTGCTCGACCTCGACCAGGTTATTGGCGCGCAGCGTGCTGCCGCTGGACACCAGGTCGACGATCGCATCAGCCAGCCCCGCCAGCGGCGCGAGTTCCATCGAGCCGTACAGCTTGATGAGATCCACGTGTACGCCCTTGGCCGCGAAGTGCTCGCGGCTCGCCGCCAGATACTTGGTCGCCACCCGCAGCCGGGCGCCGCGCCGCACCGCGGCCGCGTAGTCGAAACCGGCCGGCACAGCCACGCACAGCCGGCAGCGGGCGATGCCCAGGTCCAGCGGCTGGTACAGGCCGTTGCCGCCGTGCTCGATCAGCACATCCTTGCCGGCCACGCCGAGGTCTGCCGCGCCGTACTGCACGTAGGTCGGCACATCGGTGCTGCGCACGACGACGATGCGAACACCGGCATCCGTCGTGCCGATGATCAGCTTGCGCGATGTCTCCGGATCCTCCAGCGGCGTGACGCCGGCCCGCGCCAGCAGCGGCACCGTCTCGTCGAAGATCCGTCCCTTGGATAGTGCCAGTGTGATCATCTTGGTT
The DNA here is from genome assembly GCA_024641225.1 of Burkholderiales bacterium. Taxonomy (GTDB): domain Bacteria; phylum Pseudomonadota; class Gammaproteobacteria; order Burkholderiales; family Burkholderiaceae_F; genus JADJWR01. Next base: position 3,085 of record JAHEDN010000046.1, read on the forward strand.
GGCCTGACGGCGGGCTACGCCGCCCGTGACGATAAAACCGCCTGCGGCCACTGTGGCGGCCGCAGGCGTGGTCGACACTCACCGGCCGCGCAAGCGGGCGTCATCGTCAGCCTCATTTGACGCGTTCGATCTTCGCGCCCAGCGCGGCCAGCCGACGTTCCATGCGATCGTAGCCGCGGTCGAGATGGTAAATGCGGTCGATGATCGTCTCGCCTTCGGCGAGGAGGCCGGCGATCACGAGGCTCGCGGAAGCGCGCAAGTCGGTGGCCATCACCCGCGCGCCCGACAGCTTCGGCACCCCGCGCACGATCGCCGTATTGCCCTCGATGTCGATCTGAGCGCCGAGCCGCTGCAGTTCGAGCACGTGCATGAAGCGGTTTTCGAAGATCGTCTCGGTGATCCGGCCGACACCGTCCGCCACCGAGCCGAGGGCCATGAACTGCGCCTGCATGTCGGTGGGGAAGCCCGGGTGCGGCGAAGTGCGCAGGCTGACCGGCTTCGGCCGACCGTGGGCCCGCACGCGGATCCAGTCCGCGCCAACATCAACCTGCGCGCCGGCCTCGCGCAGCTTGTCGAGCACCGCATCGAGCGTCTCCGGCGCGGCGCCTGTCATGCGCACATCGCCGCCGCAGGCGGCCGCCGCCACGAGAAAGGTTCCGGTCTCGATGCGATCGGGTAGCACGCGATGCCGTGCGCCGTGCAGGCGCTCCACGCCGTCGATGACGATCCGGTCGGTACCCGCGCCGCGCACGTGCGCGCCCATTGAATTCAGGCAGCGCGCCAGGTCGACGACTTCCGGCTCGCGCGCGGCGTTCTCGATCACTGTTTCGCCATCCGCGAGCGCGGCCGCCATCATCAGGTTCTCGGTACCGGTGACCGTGACCATGTCGGCGACGATGTGCGCGCCCTTGAGTCGCGCTGCCTCGGCGACGATGTAGCCGTGCTCGATAGCCAGCTGCGCGCCCAGCGCGCGCAGCCCCTTGATGTGCTGGTCCACCGGCCGCGCGCCGATGGCGCAGCCGCCCGGCAGACTGACGCGCGCCTGGCCACAGCGCGCCAGCAGCGGCCCGAGCACCAGGATCGAAGCACGCATCGTCTTGACCAGCTCGTACGGTGCCTCGACCGCACCGATGGCATCGGTCCGTGCGACGACGCTGCCGCCCTCGCGCGACAGCCGCGCGCCCATGCCGGCCAGCAGCCTACCCATGGTCGTGACGTCGGCCAGCTGTGGCACGTTGTCCAGCACCAGCTCGTCGCCGGTCAGCAGCGCGGCGGCGAGTATTGGCAGCGCGGCGTTCTTCGCACCGGCAACCTGGACTTCGCCGACGAGCGGGGCGCCGCCGCTGATCCTCAGCTTGTCCATCGGCAGGTCGTCGTTGGCGGCGAATGCGATCGCCCGCACCGGGCGGGTATCGAAGAAGCGAAGGGCATCAGGCATCGGCGGCTCCGTTGGGCGCCGCCCGCACGACGCGGGCAGCCGGAGCGATTGTTGCCAGCGGCGTGTGAAGCACGCTCGAAGAAACCGTGAAGCGCGGTCGATGTCATTGCTGCAGCGCCTGCCATTCGGCCGGAGTCAGCGCCTTGATCGACAGCGCGTGGACTTCCTCGCGCATTCGGTCGCCGAGGGCCGCGTAGACGAGTTGGTGGCGCTGCACGCGCGACTTGCCTTCAAATGCTCTCGACACCACCAGCGCGTCGAAGTGGCGCCCGTCGCCGTCGACCTGCAGTTCTTCGCAGGCAAGGCCCTCGGCGATGTAGCGGCGCACGTCGGCGGCGGAAGGTTCCATGGGTATCCCCGGTCAGGAGCGGATCTTGTAGCCGCGCACCAGCATCGACAGCGCGACGGCCGAGGCGGCGGCCAGCGCGGCCAGCACGATCGCCAGGCTCAGCCACGGCGAGGCGTCGGACACCGCGAAGAAGCCGTAGCGGAAACCATCGATCAGGAAGAAGAAGGGATTCAGATGCGACACCGCCTGCCAGAACGGCGGCAGGCCGTTCACCGAGTAGAAGACGCCGGACAGGAAAGTCGCCGGCATGATGACGAAGTTCTGGAACGCGGCGAGCTGGTCGAACTTGTCGGAAACGATGCCGGCGATCAGGCCGAGAACGCCGAGCAGGGCGGCACCGGCAAAAGCGAAGACGAGGATCCACAGCGGCGCCTTGAACGCAGGCGGCGCGAACCAGACGGTGACCGCGAACACGCCGGCACCCACCACCACGCCGCGGGTCACTGCTGCGGCCACGTAGGCGAGGAAGAACTCGCGCGTCGAGATCGGCGGCAGCAGGACGAACACCAGGTTGCCGGTGATCTTGCTCTGGATCAGCGACGACGATGAATTGGCGAAGGCGTTCTGAAGCACCGACATCATGACCAGGCCGGGAATCAGGAAGGCCGTGTAGCCGACGCCGGGAAAGACCTGCACCCGGTCTTCGAGCACGTGACCGAACACCAGGAGGTAAAGCACGCCGGTGAGCACCGGCGCCGCCACCGTCTGGAAGCTCACCTTCCAGAAGCGCAGCACCTCCTTGGCCAGCAGCGTGCGAAAGCCGGCCGACCTCGCCGCGGGCCGCGGCGGAACCTCGCCCAGCGGCGCACGCGCCTTGCCGTGACGATCCGGACTTTCGCTAGTGCCTGCGCCGCTCACGCCTCCGCCCCTTCCCGATCGCCGGCCATGAGCTGCATGAACACATCCTCGAGGTCGGCGTGTCCGACCTCGACTTCCTCGATGGACGCGCCTGCCTCGCGACACGCCGCCAGCACGCCCTCGACCTCTGCCGCGCTGGCCACGCGCAGCGTCACACGGCCGTCCCCCTGCTCGTTCGCCTGCGTGCGCAGCGCCAGCGGCAGTTCGCCGCGCAGGCGCAGCGTCACCTGGACGTCGGCCAGCCGCTGCAACAGCGCCTGCGTGCGGTCGAGCGCGATCAGGCGGCCGCTCTTGAGCATCCCGATACGCGCGCACAGCTGCTGCGCCTCCTCGAGATAGTGGGTGGTGAGCACGATGGTGTGGCCTTCGCGGTTCAGCCTCCGGATGAAGGCCCACAGTCCCTGGCGCAGCTCGACGTCGACACCGGCGGTCGGCTCATCGAGGATGATCACCGGCGGCCGGTGAACCAGAGCCTGCGCCACCAGCACGCGTCGCTTCATGCCACCGGACAGCGTGCGCATGTTGGCGTCGGCCTTGGCAGTGAGGTCGAGGTTGGCCATTACCTCGTCGATCCAGTCGTCGTTGTGGCGCAGTCCGAAATAGCCGGACTGAAACAGCAGCGTTTCGCGCACCGTGAAGAACGGGTCGAACACCAGTTCCTGGGGCACCACGCCGATCCGACTTCGCGCGGCGCGGTAATCGGCGACCACGTCGTGTCCCAGGACGGTCGCCCGGCCACTGCTGGCCCGCGACAGGCCGGCGACGATCGAGATCAGCGTCGTCTTGCCGGCGCCGTTCGGGCCGAGCAGCCCGAAGAACTCGCCCTGCTCGACGCGCAGGCTGACGCCGTCGAGCGCGACCACCCCGGGGTAGCGCTTGACGAGTTCGGAGACTTCGATGGCGGCGGTCGGGCGCATGCAGAAACGAAAAGGCCGCCGTCCCGAGGGTCAGAACGGCGGCCAACGAATTGTAGAAGCTCCGGCCCCTGCGCCCCTAGGCTGCACGCTGGCCGTCGAGAGCGAGCAGCCGGTCGACGCCGTACAGCCTCGCCAGGCTGTCGATGTCGGCCGGCACGCTGCTGAAGACGAGCCGCCCGCCGCGAGCGACGGCCTGCCGCTGCCATTCGAGCAGCAGCGCGATCGCTGCCGTGTCGACCTCGGTCACCGCGGCGAGATCGACCGCAAGATCGCCATTCGCGATCGATGCCAGGCCTTCGAGGAGCACCTCGCCGGCATTGGCGTTGGTGATCGAGGTAACGGCGACCTTCATCGCGGGACGGAGGCCAGTGAGCGGTTCAGGAAGACTTGCTTTCGAGCGCCTTGTTGCGCTCGGCCAGCGACTTGATCAGCCCGTCGATGCCGCCGCGGCTGACTTCGCCGGCAAACGTGTTGCGGTAATTCTCGACCAGCCAGATGCCGAGCACATTGACGTCATAGATTTTCCATCCGCCGCCGGTCTTCTCGAGCCGGTAGTCGAGCTGGATCGGCTCGCCGCGCGCCGGCACGGCCTGCGTCCGCACAGTCACGTCGGTTTCGGTCGGTTCCGCGCGAAACGGCCGCATCTGCACCTGATAGTCCTTGGCGGCCGACACGGCGCCAGCGTAGGTGCGGACGAGAAGCGTACGAAATTCCCGCGTCAGCGCCTGGCGCTGCTCGGGCGTCGCCTCGCGCCAGCTGCGGCCGACGGCAAGGCGAGTCATCTTCTCGAAGTTCACGTGCGGCAGGATCTTCTCGTCCACCAGCGCGTTCAGCCGCGAGACGTCCCCCGTTTGCAGGCTCGGGTCCTTGCGGATCGACGCAAGCACGTCTTCCGACAGCGTCTTGACCAGCACGTCGGGCGTGCTTAGCGAGGCGTTGGCGCTGCCTTGCCCATGGGCCGCCGGCACCGACGCCACGCCGACGGCGACCAGCGCGGCCAGGGCAAGTGAAGTGATCGAGGTTCTTTGACTCATTGCTGCAATTTCCTGTTCGAATTGCGTCCGACGGACACCAGCGTCCCTTAACGCGCCGGCCCCGCCTTCGGTTGATCCGTCCCGGCCTTGGGCGCCTTCGCACCGGACTCCGGTGGCTCTTCGTCCTCGAAGTCCGGATCGGGCAGCCGCGGCGGATCGCCGTCGTACACAAGGTTGCGCCGCAATTGCAGGAAGCCGTCGCGTACGAACTGATACTTGTCGAGCGCCGCCGCCTCGAGCACCTTTTCCGCCGGCAGCAGGCTGGCGCGCGTGTCGACAAGGCGCACGCCGACCAGCGAATTGCGCACCGGAATATCCTGGAGGTACCAGAGCGGGTCGGTGCCGAGGAAGTCGAACAACCGGCCGAACGTGTCGCGAACGGAACTCGGCCCGAGCAGAGGCAGCACAAAGTATGGCCCTGGCTGCAGTCCCCAGCGGCCTAGCGTCTGGCCGAAATCCTCGTTGCTCCGCGGCGCCCCCGCTTTGGCGGCAATGTCGAAACAGCCGAGCAGGCCAACGGTGCTGTTGACCGCGAAACGGCACATGTCCGACATCGCCTCGCTCGGCTTGCCCTGCAACAGATTGTTGATCGCGTTGACCGGTTCGAGGAGATTGAGGAAGCCGTTATTGATGCACACGCGAACGTCCTGAGGCAGGACGGCCTCGTAGGCCTTCGCAACCGGCTTGAGCACCGCACGGTCGACGCGATCGTTGAAGTCGAACATGTGCCTGTTGTAGACCTCCCACGGGTCGACCGGGTTGGCGCCGGCGCCAGTCGGAATCGACGCGCAGCCGACGAGGCCGACCGCCACGATCGCCGCCGCCAGAAGGCGGAGATATGCACCGAGCGCTTTCATGGCCGTCTCATTTCCTGGCTTCGCCGCCGCCCTCTGCGGCGCGGTTGTAAAGCATCTGACCGATCAGGTTTTCCAGCACCACCGCCGACTGCGTCATCCGGATCGTGTCGCCGGCAGCGAGGTTGTCGTCTTCGCCTCCCGGCGTGAGTCCGACGTACTGGTCACCGAGCAGGCCGGCGGTCAGGATCGATGCCGACGAGTCCTTGGGAAACGCAAAGCGCTTCTCGAGCTCCATCGTCACCACGCCCTGAAAGGTCTTGCCGTCGAGCGAAATCGAGCCGACGCGGCCCACGGTGACGCCTGCGCTCTTCACCGGCGCGCGCGGCTTCAGGCCGCCGATGTTGTCGAATCGCGCCGCCACCGTGTAGGTCTCACCGAGGGTCATCGCCGCCAGATTGGACGCCTTGAGCGCGAGATAGCCGATCGCCACGAAGCCGAACAGCACGAACAGGCCGACCAGCGATTCGATTCCCCTGCGTGTCATATTTTTCCCCGTTGCTCTAGCGCGGTGTCGAGAACATCACTGCTGTCAGGACGAAGTCGAGCAGCAGCACGGCCAGCGAGGCGATCACGACGGTACGCGTGGTGGCCTGCGCGACGCCCTCCGGCGTGGCGTTGGCCTCGTAGCCTTCGTACAGCGCGACGAACGTACAGGTCACGCCGAACACCAAACTCTTGATGATGCCGTTGCCGACGTCGTCCCACACGTCGACCCCGGCCTGCATCTGCGACCAGAACTGCCCCGGATCGATGCCGATCATCAGCACGCCGACCACGTAGCCGCCGAAGATACCCACCGCGGAGAACATCGCCGCCAGCAGAGGCATGGCGATGATGCCGCCGAGCAGCCGCGGCGCCAGCACCCGCTGCTTGGGATCGATGGCCATCAGCTCCATGGCGGCCAGTTGCTCGCCGGCTTTCATCAGGCCGATCTCCGCCGTGAGCGACGTGCCCGCCCGGCCGGCGAATAGCAGCGCGGTGACGACCGGGCCCAGTTCGCGCACCAGCGACAGCGCGACCAGCAGGCCGAGGGACTCGGTCGCGCCGTACCGCGACAGGGTGTAGTAGCCCTGCAGGGCCAGCACGAAACCAACCGCCAGGCCCGAGGCGCAGATGATCACCAGCGAGTAGTTGCCGATCGCATGGATTTGCGCCACCACGAGGTAGAAGCGGCGCAGCGAAGCGGGAACGCTCTTCAGCAGGTCGACCAGGAAGAATGCGCCGTGACCAAGGCGAAACAGAAAGCCGAGCGCCCAGCGGCCCAGCCGCGGCAGGACCTCAATCGCGTTCATGCGCCGATTCCGAACCCTTCGGCTACCGGCGGCGCGGGGTAGTGGAAGGGAACCGGGCCGTCGGGCTCGCCGCGGATGAACTGCCGCACCTCCGGATGGTCGGAGGCTTTCAACTGCGCCGGCGTGCCTTCGCCGACGATCCGCCCGGACGAGATCAGATAGGCATAGTCGCTGATCAGGAAGCACTCCTGCACGTCGTGCGAGACGATCAGCGACGTGGCGCCGGTGGCATCGTTGAGCCTGCGGATCAGGTTCGCAGCGACGCCCATGCTGATCGGGTCGAGCCCGGCGAACGGCTCGTCATACATGATCAGTTCCGGGTCGAGTGCTATCGCGCGGGCGAGCGCGATGCGCCGCGCCATGCCGCCGGAGACCTCCGAGATGCGCAACTGCGCGGCACCGCGCAGGCCGACGGCGTTCAGCTTGAGCAGCACGATGTCGCGGATCATCGATTCGGGGAGCCGCGTGTGCTCGCGCAGCGGGAAGGCGACGTTCTCGAACACGGTCAGGTCGGTGAACAGGGCGCCGAACTGGAACAGCATTCCCAGCCTCCGGCGCAGTCGGAAAAGCTGCTCCCGGTCGCCCGCGTCGATCACTTCGCCGTCGAAGCTGACCGTGCCCTTGTTCGGCGCGTGCACGCCGCCGATCAGCCGCAGCAGCGTGGTCTTTCCACAGCCGGAGCCTCCCATGATCGCCGTGATCTTGCCGCGTGTGAACGTCAGCGAAACGTCCTCGAGGATCGTTCGGCTGGCGTCGTAACCGAAAGTGACGCGATCGACGGTAACCAGAGCGTCCGATGTCACGGCTGGGCGCGCCTAGGTAAGCGCGGGCTGTTGCTGCAAAAAGGGTTCAGGGGCGCGATCCGGCGGGAGCGATCGGCCGGTCGTCGACGGTGCCGCGCGTGCGGCAACTCGGGCGACGATTGTCGCATACGGACTCCCGCGCCAACCCAGCGCTCTTTAGGTGCATTGCCCGGCCGTCGCCGCCTGCGCGCGACTCGCCGCCATGCTGAAACTCATCGCCGCGGCGCTTGTTCGGTGCTTCGCGCGCTATTTCGCCGCCAGCGGACTGACCACTCCGTTGTCGACACGCACCCTGTCGCCCGGGCGATAGTCCGGCCGCTGCGAGACGGTCACGGCGCGATCGATACCGTCGTCGAAGCGGATGCTGACCACCCAGACCCTCTCGGCAGCG
>JAHEDN010000413.1 GCA_024641225.1 Burkholderiales bacterium
GACCAGCCGCGTGGCGACCGCAAGCGCGGCCGCATCTCCAGCAAACGCGCGTGCGTTGTCGCGGAAGACGTTGCGAGTGAACTGGTCGAGCAGCAGGATCAGCGCCAGCGCATTGCGCGCCACACCGTCGGACCAGTGATCGAGCAGGCCGCGCAGCGCAGCGTCGACCGTTGGACCGAAGCGGCGCAGGATCTCCTCGTCGGTCGCGGCGGCCTTGGTGAACCACAGCTTTCGGGTCTGCCCGTGCTCCGGCGATCCCGGCGCGCCGAACCAGAAGTCGAGGATTTCGTCCGGGTTCGTCAGCGACATCTTCCCGCCGCGTTCAGCTCCGGGCACGGTCGCGCGGCTCGCGCGCCCGCCATCTCCAGTCCCCTCGCCCGCGTGGCGCGACGTGCAACGCAGAGGTCAGTCACGGCCGCGGCCGCAGCGCCGGAGGCGCAAGGTTTGGGCGCGGACCGAAGCGCGGCGCGTTGTCCTCCTTTGCAACCCGGTCGAGCACGACCTGCAGCGCAGTCTCCAGTTGCCGGTCGCGGCCGGCCATCGTGTCCTGCGGCGCGTTGTCGACGTCGATGTCGGGATCGGTGCCGTAGTTCTCGACCCGCCAGCCGACGTCGGTGAACCAGAACGAGAACTCGGGCTGCGTGGTCTCGGTGCCGTCGGCGAGCTTGTGCCGCGGCCAGATGCCGATCACGCCGCCCCACGTGCGCTTGCCGATCAGCGGACCGATCTTCATCAGCTTGAAACAGTGCGAAAAAATGTCGCCGTCGGAGCCGGCGTGCTCGTTGGTCAGCGCCACCACCGGTCCGGCCGCGGACTCGACCGGATACGGCGTCGGCCGGCCCCAGCGCTGCAGGTCGTAGCCGATGCGCTGGCGCGCCACTTTCTCCAGCAGCAGCTGCGAGACGTGGCCACCACGGTTGAAGCGCACGTCGACGATCAGGCCGTCGCGGTCGCACTCGGCGAGGAAGTAGCGGTGGAACTCCGCGAAGCCGGCCGACTGCATGTCGGGCAGGTGCAGGTAGCCGATGCGGCCGCGCGATGCTTCATGCACCCAGCGGCGATTGCGCTCGACCCACTCGCGATAGCGCACCGGCACCTCGTCGGACAGCAGGCTCACCACCACTTCGCGAGTGCCGGCGTCGTTGGCCAGCACCAGCGCGGCGCGATTGCCGGCCTGGTTGACCAGCAGCGCCTGTGGCGGCACGTCGCGCGAGACGGGCTGGCCGTTGACGGCGACGATCCGCTCGCCCTTGCGGGCCAGTACGCCGATTGCATTCAACGGTGAATCGGCGGCGTCTTCCCACGGATCGCCGCTGGCGATGTGCTCGATCGCGTAGCTGCCGTCTTCGGCCACACGCAGGTCTGCGCCAAGGTGCCCGAGCGACACCGGCGGCGCCTTGCGGTGATCGCCGCCGAACTCGTAGGCGTGCGAGGTACCCAGCTCGCCCTGCATCTCCCAGATCAGGTCCGACAGCTCACCGCGCGTGGCGACGCGCTCGAGCAGCGGCGCGTAGCGCTCGTACACGGCGCTCCAGTCGACACCGGACATGTCGGGCACCCAGAAGTGATCGCGCTGCAGCCGCCAGATCTCGCGCAGCATCTGCCGCCACTCGGCGCGCGGGTCGACCGATACGCGCACGCGCCCGAGATCGATCCAGCCGCTCGCGCGCGCCGGCGCGTCGTCGCCGGCACCGTCCTTCTTCTCGGGCTTGTGCGCGGCATTGAGGGCGCGCAGCTTCTTTCCGTCTTGCACGATCAGCGTGGTCGATTCGGCCGAAAGCGCGAACGCGTCGACGCGATCGACCCAGGTCTCCGTGCGCAGCGTGTCGAAGTCGAAGGCCTCGAGCACGGCCGGCCCCTCCTTGTGCCCGCCGCGGCCGTGCGCGCCCGGCACCGGGAAATTCGTCCACAGCACGTGCCTCGGCGTGGCGGCGATGGCGCCGTAGCGGCCTTCCGGCACGGGAAAGGCGGCGATGCGATGCTCGATGCCCTCGATATCGACAACCAGCGGTTTGGCTTCCTGGACGCCGTTGCCCTTGTCCTCCTCGTCCTCGCCGTGCATCGGCTTCATGCCGCGCGGCGGCGGATCGAACGGCGGCCGGGCGTCTGCCTGCAGAGCGATCAGGTACGGCCGCGCGGCGCGCGGGAAACTCAGCTCGAACTGCACGTTGTCGTAGACGGGGTCGAAGGTGCGCACCGAGACGAAGTACAGGTAGCGGCCGGCCGGATCGAAGGCCGGCGCGCTGTCGCGGAACTCCGGACGCGTCACCAGGTGGCTGCGCGCGGCGGCAACCTCGAACAGCTTGATCGCGCAGTGGCGCGGACTGGTCCAGAACGGATAGGCGAGCCAGGCGCCGTCGGGCGACCACGCCAGCTCCTCGCTGCGGCCGCTTTCGCTGCGATCGGCCAGCGTCAGTTCGCCGCTCGCCAGGTCACCGATCAGCACCTCGTTGCGATGGTTGGCGATGGCGATGCGGCGGCCCTTCGGTGCCGCCGCGAGCGCGATCACGCGGCCGATGTCCCAGTCGAGCGTGCGCGCGCCGCCGGCCTCGACCAGTTCGATGCGCTCCTCGCCGCTCTCGTCGCTGACCACCACCTGCGAGGTCCCGTCGGCGAGCCAGCGCGCGAGCCGGTAGCGCACGCCCTGCGCGGCGCCGTGCTGGCGCACGCCGCCTTCCCACAGCGCGAACGAAAACAGCCTGCCGCGGCTGCCCAGGGCCAGCGAATGACCCCGCGGATGCACGTCGAATCCCTCGAGGTGATCGGCGGCGGGCACGAAGCGCCGTGCCGCCTGGCTGCGATGCGCCGGTACGCGGATGTCGATGCGCCGCGTCGTGTCGCTGGCCGGATCGAAAAGCCACAGTTTGGCGCCGCACTGGTAGACGACGCGCGCGCCGTCGGTCGATGCATGGCGCGCGTAGAAGTCCTCGTGATCGGTGTGCCGCTTCAGGTCGTTGCCGTCAGGCAGGCACGAATACAGGTTGCCGACGCCCTGGCAGTCCGACAGAAAGTAGATGCGCGAGCCGATCCACATCGGACT
>JAHEDN010000047.1 GCA_024641225.1 Burkholderiales bacterium
GAAGCCTCCTTGCTGCAGGCTGACATCTTCTCCTGCTGGGAGGTTGGTTTCTTTTCCTCGGCGGCATGGGCCGCGAGCGGAAGCGCGAGAACGGTGGCAAGTAGCAGCGTCTTGTACATATGAGGTCTCCCAGGTTGGTTGCGGGTGAGCCGCCGGCCCTGATGCACCGTTTCGACTTGTCCCGGGAGGTATTTGAGCGCGCCTGTATCGCCGCAACTACGGAATTATCCGTTGTCGATGGCCTGCCTCTGCCGTTGCATAAATTCCGCCATCGTGTCTATGCCTCGCAGCTTGAGGATTGTGTTGCGCACGGCGGCCTCCAGCAGCACGGCCAGGTTTCGTCCGGCGGCGACGGGAATCACGACCTTGTGGACCGGCAGGCCGAGCACCTCTTCCGTGGCGCCCGCCAGCGGCAGCCGTTCAGTCTGGGATGCCGCAGCCTGCCGGCGCAGCTCGACGATCAGGCGCAGCTTCATCTTTCTCCGCACCGCCGTCTCGCCGAAGATCGACTTGATGTCGAGAAGGCCGAGTCCGCGCACCTCGAGCAAGTTGGCCAGCAGTGGCGGGCAGTGGCCCTCGATGGCGTCGGGCTCGGTGCGCGCAAAGTCGACCACGTCGTCGGCGACCAGGCCGTGGCCGCGGCTGATCAGTTCGAGGCCCAGTTCGCTCTTGCCGACGCCGGACTCGCCGGCGATCAGCACGCCCATGCCGAGCACGTCCATGAAGACGCCATGCATCGTGCAGTGCGCGGCGAGCTTCTTGTTGAGGTACACACGCAAACGGTCGATCACCAGGCCAGCCGCCAGCGGCGATGAGAACATCGCCAGCCCAACCTGCTCGGCGACGATGATCATGTCGTCGGGCAGGTTCAGGCCTTCGGCAACGACCAGCCCGAGGGCGCCGCCCGCGATCAGGTCGTGCGCGTAATGCGCACGCCGGGCGCTGTCCATTCGCGACATGTAGCGGACTTCGGGTGCGCCAAGCACGTGCAACCGGTCGGCATGGATCAGGTTGAGATGACCGACGATGTCAGCAGCCTGGACTTGTGCGCTGGACGTGCCGGCGAGCATCCGCATGCCGCCGGTGCGGCCAGCGATCCAAGCGAGCTTCAAAGACTGTTCGTTTTCGTCGAACAGCGTCTGCAGGGTCGGCATTCGATGCGAGGCGCCGGCGCCGCGCGACGTCGGCTCAGGCCGCCGGCCGCATGGGTTCCCACTGCGCCAGCAGCGTGTGCGCGACGCTGGCGTCGGTAGCCTGCAGCAGGTTCTCGCGGAAAGCGCGGTCCGAAAGCATCTGTGCCAGCTCGGACAAGATGTCGAGGTGCTGCTGGCTGGCTTGCTCGGGCACCAGCAGAACGACAAGAATGCTCACCGGCCGCCCGTCCGGCGCATCGAAGGCGATCGGTTCGGCAAGACGAACGAACGCCGCGACCGCCTCCTTCAGGCCCTTGATGCGGCCGTGCGGAATTGCCACGCCCTGGCCCAGCCCGGTCGATCCCAGGCGCTCGCGAGCGAACAGGCTATCGAACACCGTCGCGCGGGCGATGCCCTGGTTGTTCTCAAAAAGAAGGCCAACCTGTTCGAAGACGCGCTTCTTGCTGGAAGCCTGCAGATCGAGAACGACGTTGGCGGCTGGAAGCAGGCGGGAAATCTGGTTCATGGCCGGTAAGACGGAGTCGTTATGAGCACCGACGTGGGTGTATGTGCCAGACCGCGGAACGGCTCCTGGAGCCGTTGGCGGATGGGGCGGGAAAGACATCGGGCGGCGCATGGGGCCATTGGCACAACGCGATCGGCTGCCCGAGGCACGCGACGGGGCGCAGTATAGGCACGTCAGGCGCGCAAAGGATGCCGCTAGAGTCGAATGGTTCCCCTTGTCCGACCACTGTTGCCGGTCGGCAACGCCGGACCGCAGCCGTACTCGCGGTCATAGACGTGGCGATTGCAGGAGGAGGCCAAGCCAAGCAAGCGCATCGGCCGCAAGCAGAGGTCGCGCCGCTCGCATAGAGCGGTCCACCACTTTGCCGATATTGTGGTTACTACTGCGGCGACTGGGCCTGCTGGTGCTTGATCGGGGCGCGTCCATGCGTCTTGACGCGATCCTTGTGGCGCAGGACCTGACGATCGAGCTTGTCCATCAGGAGGTCTATGGCGGCATACATGTCGCCGTCCGTCGACTCCGCGTGCAGGCTTCCGCCGCGCACCCGCAGCGTGATCTCGGCCCGTTGCCTCAGCTTGTCCTCCACTGCCAGCACCACGTCGGCGTCGATCACATGGTCGAAGTGCCTGCGAATCCGTTCCAGCTTGCCGTGCACGTAGTCGCGCATGGCCGGAGTCACTTCGACGTGGTGGCCCTGGATGATGAGGTTCATGCTGCACTCCTGTCGTTGGACGCCGACGAATCGGCGATTGGATGACTCACGGGCTCTTGCGCAGCGCCACCGCGGGGATCTTCAGCGCCTCGCGGTACTTGGCGACGGTGCGCCGCGCGACCACGATGCCCTGAACAGCGAGAAGCTCTGCGATGCGGTTGTCAGATAGTGGATCTTTGGGGTCTTCCTCTCCTATCAGTTGCTTGATCAAAGCGCGGATCGCCGTGCTGGAGGCCGCGCCGCCGGTATCGGTCGCCACATGGCTGCCGAAGAAATACTTCAGCTCGAACACGCCGTAAGGCGTGGACATGTACTTGTTCGTGGTCACGCGGGAGATGGTCGACTCGTGCAGTTCGAGGACATCGGCGATCTCGCGCAGCACGAGCGGCCGCATCGCGATGGCCCCGTGGGTAAAGAAGCTCTGCTGACGGTCGGCGATCGCCTGCGCGACGCGCTGAATCGTCTCGAAGCGCTGCTGGATGTTTCGAATCAGCCAGCGCGCTTCCTGCAGGCGGGATGACCACTGAGAAAAGCCTTCCTTGCTTCGTTCCTGTTTGACTGCCGCTGCGTACGCGTGGTTCAGTCGCAGCCTCGGCATCACGTCGGGATTGACCAGCGCCACCCACCGATTCCGGCTTTTCGTCACCAGGATGTCGGGCACTACATAGTCCACGACCTCTGCGGCAAAGCCTACGCCGGGATGCGGATTCAGTCTACGAATCAGCGCATGCGCCTGCTGCACCTGTTCCTCGGTCAACTCCAGTATCCGCGCCAGCTTCTCGAATTCCCGGGCTGCGAGCAGGTGCAAGTGTTCACTGATGATCCGCTTGGCATGTTCGATCACAGCGGCGTGGCGTGAGGACGCCTGCGCGGCCAGCGCATCGAGCTGGATGATCAGGCACTCGGCCGCGCTGCGAGCGCCGACGCCAGCAGGGTCAAAGCTTTGCAGCAGCCTGAGGGCCGTGGCCAGGTCGTCGAGTTCGACGTCGGCTTCCGCCGGGCAGATCGCCAGGAGTTCCTCCAGCGTCGCGGTGAGATACCCCTGCTCGTCAAGGGATTCGATCAGCATGTGCACCAGCGCCCGATCGCGCAGCGAGGCCGTGGTCGCGGCCAGCTGGCTCTTCAGGTGTTCGCCCAGTGAGGTCGGTGCCGCGGCCCAGGCGCCGGGGCCGTCGTCATCGTCATCACGCTCCCCGCGTGAAGTGCCCCATTCGAATGCCGCTCCGTTGACTGGCGAGGCGCCCTCGCCAACGATTTCCTCCGGCCCGTCGTCGCTGGCCGAAGGCGCCGCCACCTCCAGCATGGCGCCGTCGGAAGCGATCCGCATCGACGCACCCAACGGCGGATCGTCGCATTCGAGGAGCGGGTTGTCGTTAAGGGCTTGTTCGATCTCCTGCGAAAGCTCGAGCGATGACAGCTGCAGCAGGCGGATCGACTGCTGCAACTGGGGGGTCAGCGCCAGGTGCTGACCCAGCTTGAGCTGGAGGCCGGGCTTGATCGCCATCGCTGCTACATGCGGAAGTGTTCGCCGAGGTAGACCCGCCGCACGGATTCGTTCTCGACGATTTCGTGCGGGCTGCCGGCGGCGAGCACCTGGCCCTCGTTGATGATGTAGGCGTGGTCGCAGATGCCGAGCGTCTCGCGCACGTTGTGATCGGTGATCAGAACGCCGATGCCCCGCTCCTTGAGGAAGCGGACGATGCGCTGGATCTCGATGACGGCGATCGGATCGACTCCTGCGAACGGTTCATCGAGCAGGATGAAGCGCGGCGCAGCCGCCAGCGCCCGCGCGATCTCGACCCGCCGCCGCTCGCCGCCGGACAGTGAAAGCGCCCCGTTAGTACGCAGATGGCCGATCTGCAGGTCTTCCAGCAGTGTGTCAAGTCGACTGGCCACTTCTGCCGGCGCCAGCGGGCGGCCGGCGGCGCCGTACTGAAGCTCCAGCACCGCCCGCACGTTTTCCTCGACGGTCAGGCGCCGGAACACCGACGCCTCCTGGGGCAGGTATGAAAGGCCGAGGCGCGCCCGCCGATGGATCGGCAGATGGGCGATCGACACGTCGTCGAGAAAGATCGCGCCGCCATCCATCGGGACCAGCCCGACGACCATGTAGAAGCAGGTCGTCTTGCCGGCGCCGTTCGGCCCGAGCAGGCCGACCACGGCGCCCGCCTCGACGGTCAGAGAAACGTCCTTGACCACAATGCGGGCGCCGTAGCGCTTGTGCAGATGCTCGACCCGAAGGCGGCTGCCTGCGTCGTCTCGCTCGCCGGCGGGTGCTCCCCCGGGGGCTTCGGCATGCAGGTCGTTCATGAGTCTTCTTGCGCGGCCCGGCAAAGGGAACCTGCTGTGCATGCGCGACCCCGACCGGTGCCCATGCGCATGGCTGCCGGGCGACCCATGTGGCGCCAAGTGTCCACCCGGCCGGGGCCGACTCGCCGATCGATCACTTTCGGACCTCGGGCAGATTAGTTGCCGGCCGCAGCGGAGCGGCTCCGGCTTTCGCCGTGTCACTCGTGCGGGGGGCGATGACCGCGCGGACGCGGCCATCGGCGCGCTCGCCTCCGTCCACGCGATATGTTGACGCGGCGGCGTCGTAGGAGATGACCTGGCCGCTGATCTCGTCTCGGACGACGCCGTTTTCGAGCCGTCGCCACCGGGCCTGGTTAACGAAACGGACCGAGTCGGTCTTTTCGTCCCACTCGATGCGTTCCGCCGCGCCCTCGATGTGCTCCTCGATCCCGGGCCGGGATGGATCCCTCCGTTGACGAAAGGTCGCCAGCGCGCCTGGCGCCGCGGTCACGATGGCGCTGCGATAGCCGTCGGACCCGGTGCGCAGCTCCATCCGCTCGCCGGTGATTCGAAGCGTGCCCTTGGTCAGTGTCGCGCTTCCGCTGACGACGTTGACCTGTTGCAGCTCGTCGAAGATCCCGCGGTCGGCCTCGATGATCGTCGGCTGGTCCCGGTCGGCGCGCTCGGCCAGTGCCGGCAGGGCAAGAGCGGCCAGCGCGATCAGCAGCAGCATTCGCATCGGGATATCCCCCAGTCAGCGGCGGCCCGGCGCCATTTCGCCGCGCAGTCCGCCGCTTACGGTCAGCACGTGCTTGAGGTTGTCGTAATCCATTGCTGCTCCGGCCAGCCGGGTGTCGCCCTGCACGATCAGCACGGGAACGTCGGACGAAAACAGCTCCTCGTCCGGGATTGCCGTCATTCGCTCGGTGCGGATCGTCAGCGCTGGCCTGTCGCGGCCGGCGGCGCGCTGCAGCAGTACGTCACCCTGCATCAGCACCCGTTCGCCGGCATTCGTGACGCGCGCGCGGATCGCCGACGCCTGCAACTGCGGCTCGTCTGGTTGCAGGCTCACCAGGCGCGGCCGGGCCAGTTCGATGTCGTCGTTTTCATTGAAGTACGAAAGCTGCTCGGCGAACAGCTTGTAGCGCGCCTGCCCGGTGTCGTCGAACTGCGTCAGCACGACGCGATCGACGATGAAGTCGGGCGTGCCTGGCGCCGGCGCCGTGCGGATCGTCGGTCGCCGCATTTCGCGCGAATACCAGTAGCTGGTGACCGTCACGACAGTCAGCAGCAGCGCAGCGATCAGCATCGACAGCCGGTCACGCATCGCTGCCCGTCTCCGCGCCGCCATGCCGCCGCAGCACGTCCCTTAACCGCCCCTGCGCGCGCAGAATGAACTCCGCCAGTTCGCGGACCGCGCCGCGCCCCCCTGGGGCTTCACTGATCCAGTGCGAGATACGCCTCACCTCGGGCGAGGCATCCGAGACGGTGGCCGCGAAACCGGCCTGTGCGAGCGCGGCAAGGTCAGGCCAGTCGTCGCCGATATAGCCGCACTGGGCGGGCGCGAACCGTAGCGCCTGTGCGAGCGCGGCGAAGCCTGCCCCTTTGTCGGTTGATCCCTGGACAACCGGGGCGATGCCCAGTTCCCGGGCGCGCTGCTCGACGATCGGCGAACTGCGCGATGAGAGGATCGCCACTTCGATGCCGGCCTCGCGCAGCATCTTCACTCCCAGTCCGTCGCGAACGTCGAAGACCTTGACCGCCTCGCCGTCCGAACCGAAATAAAGGCGGCCGTCGGTCAGCACGCCGTCGACGTCCATGACGAGCAGCCGGACGGCGGCAGCGCGCTGTTCCGCGCCTGTCACAGCACCCTCGCTGCGGTCAGGTCGTGCGCATGCAGCGCGCCGACGAGCCGGCCGTTGTCGACCACCAGAAGCTGGTTCCTCAGGGTCGACTCGATCAGTTGCGCCGCCTCGGCCGCCAGCGCGCCGGGACCGATGGTCAGCGGATCGCGCGTCATCACGTCGGCGATGCCGAGATCGCGCACGCGCGCGCCGCGTTCGAGCAGACGGCGAAGATCCCCGTCGGTGAAAATTCCTGCCAAGCGACCGTCCGCGTCGAGCACCGCCGTCATGCCGAGCCGTTTGCGCGAAATTTCCTGCACGGCTTCCATCACGGTGGCCGTCACCGGCACCGACGGAATGTCGCTCCCCCTGGCCATCACGTCTTCGACCTTGGTCAGCAGCCGCCGACCGAGCGCACCGCCCGGGTGCGAGCGGGCGAAATCGTCGGGCCCGAAGCCGCGGGCATCCAGGCAGGCAACCGCGAGCGCGTCGCCGAGCGCCAGCATCACGGTCGTCGAGGAGGTGGGCGCGAGGTTCAGCGGGCAGGCCTCCTTGTCGACGCGGACGTCCAGGTGGACATCGGCATGCCGCGCCAGCGGGGAGTCAGCGTTTCCTGTGAATGCAACGAGGGGGGTGCCTTCCCGCTTGAGCGTCGGCACGACGGTCAGCAGTTCAGCCGTTTCGCCCGAGTACGACAGCGCTACAAGCACATCGCTGCGGGTGATCATGCCGAGGTCGCCGTGCGCGGCCTCGGCCGCATGCACGAACATTGCCGGGGTTCCGGTCGAGGCCATCGTCGAGGCAATCTTGCGCCCGATATGGCCGCTTTTGCCGATGCCGCTGACGACGACGCGGCCGCGGCAGTTCAAAAGGAGGTCGACCGCGCGCAGGAACGCTTCGTCGAGACGGTCGGCCAGGGTGGTGACCGCCTGCCCCTCGACCCTAAGCACCGTTTTCGCCAGTTCGAGAGCATTGGCGTGTAAGGGGGCGGAAAGCTCGGCAGGGGGCATCTTCTCGAGGCATCGGCGCGGCGGCCGAAGCGGCGGCAAGTGCGGTCGATGATACTCTGGCGACCTCTGCCTGGCACGGCTCTTGCTCGTATTAGCCGATCCGGCCGACCTTCATGCCTACCGCGCTCGAACTGACGCTGCTGCTTTTGGCCGCCGCCGTGATCGGCGTGGTGGTATTCCGGCTGCTCAACCTGCCGCCGATGCTGGGCTACCTGGCGGTCGGCATCCTGATCGGACCTCATGCGCTTGGCATCGTGCCCGACAGCAAGGAGACCCGCTACCTGGCGGAGTTCGGAGTCGTGTTTCTGATGTTTTCGATCGGCTTGGAGTTTTCCCTGCCCAAGCTGAAAAGCATGCGCAGCCTGGTTTTCGGCCTCGGTATGGGCCAGGTCCTGCTCACCGTGTTCAGCGTCGTGGCCGCTGGCTGGGTGGTCGGCCTGTTCTGGCCATTGCCGCTGGCCGAAGCGTTCGTGCTTGGCGCGACCTTGGCGATGTCATCGACGGCGATCCTGATGAAGCTGCTTGCCGACCGGCTCGAACTGGAAACCGAGCATGGGCGGCGCATGGTCGGCGTGCTGCTGTTCCAGGACCTTGCCGTAGTGCCGCTGCTGGTCGTCATTCCGGCGCTGGCGATGCAGACCGGGGATCTTGCCGAATCGCTCGGCTGGGCGACGCTGAAGGCAGTTGTCCTGCTGACCGTGCTTCTTGCCGGCGGGCGCTGGGTAGTGCGCCACTGGCTGCACCTGGTGGCCCGGCGGCGCGCGCACGAACTGTTCGTTCTCAACGTTCTGCTGATTGCGCTCGGGTTGGCATGGCTTACCGAACATGCCGGCCTGTCGCTGGCGCTGGGCAGCTTCGTCGCCGGCATGCTGATCGCCGAAACCGAATACCGCCACCAGGTCGAGGAGGACATCAAGCCTTTCCGTGACGTGCTGCTCGGGCTGTTCTTCA
The DNA here is from genome assembly GCA_024641225.1 of Burkholderiales bacterium. GTDB lineage: Bacteria > Pseudomonadota > Gammaproteobacteria > Burkholderiales > Burkholderiaceae_F > JADJWR01. Next base: position 8,466 of record JAHEDN010000047.1, read on the forward strand.
TCACGATCGGCATGCTGCTCGACGTCCAGGTGGTGATCGAGCAGTTCGGCTGGGTAATGCTGGCGTTGGTCGGCCCGACCGCCTTCAAGGGTTTGCTCGTCGTCGCGCTGGCCAAGGCACTGGGCGCCTCGCCTGGCACGGCGATCCGGGTTGGGCTGGGACTGGCCACGGCGGGTGAATTCGGTTTCGTGCTGCTCGCACAGGGGGCGCCCCTGCTCGATCCGACGCTGCGCCAGATCGTGCTCGCAGCCATGCTGCTGTCGATCCTGGCGACACCGTTCCTGGTCCAGTACAGCGATCGGATCGCGATGCGCTTCGTCTCCTCCGAATGGATGCAGCGGGCGCTGGAGTTGCACAAGATCGCGGCGCGCTCCATGGCGGTCGACAAGCACGTGATCATTGCCGGCTATGGCCGCAGCGGGCAGCACCTGGCGCGAATGCTGGCCGACGAGAACATCGGCTATGTCGCTCTCGATCTGGATCCCGACCGCGTTCGCGAGGCGACGGCTGCCGGCGACTCGGTCGTCTACGGTGATGCTGCCCGGCGCGAGACACTGATCGCCGCCGGCCTGACTCGTGCCTCCGCGCTGGTGGTCAGCTACAACGATGCGCACTCGGCGCTCAAGGTGCTGCATTTCGCGCACGAACTGAACCCGACGCTGCCGGTCATCGTTCGCACGCAGGACGACGCCGACCTCGACCGATTGCTGAGAGGCGGCGCGACCGAGGTCGTACCCGAAGTCTTCGAGGGCAGCCTGATGCTCGGCTCGCACGCGCTCGTGCTGCTGGGCGTGCCGTTGTCGCGAGTCGTGCGGCGCGTGCAGAAAGCGCGCGATTCCCGTTACCGATTTCTGCGTGGCTATTTCCACGGCGCTGACGATCATGTCGAATTTGACGACGAAGCTCATGCCCGGCTGCACTCGGTGGCTGTCGAACCCGGCGCCGCGGCAGTAGGCCGCATGCTCGGCGACCTGGCGCTGCATGACGTCGGCGCCGAAGTCACCGCCGTCCGGCGCCGCGGCATCCGCGGCGACGATCCTTCGGCGGAATTGATTCTGCAGGCAGGCGACGTGTTGGTCCTGCGCGGTCCGCAGGAGGCCCTCGAGATGGCCGAACTGAGGTTGAGCCGGAAATGATGCCCGCGCGGCGAGAGCTTTCCGGCGCGCTGACGCCCCGGCGGGTCGCTTTCAACGAGGTGCTCGTCGTGCTCACCGACATACCGGGCGAATCGCTCGGTCGCCTTCAGCTACGTTAGCCCGCGCGCCGGCGCTGGCGCCTTTCACGCCGCCCGTCGTGAAGTCCAGCGGGTCAGCGCGGCGCGTAGATGGCGGCCGGTGTGGCTGTCCGCGTGGTCGGCGACCTGTTCCGGCGTTCCGGCGGCGACGATGCGGCCGCCGCCGTCGCCACCTTCGGGGCCGAGGTCGATCACCCAGTCGGCAGTCTTGATCACGTCGAGGTTGTGTTCGATGACCACCACGGTATTGCCCGCGCTGCGTAGCTGGTGCAGCACGCGCAGCAGCAGCGCGATGTCGTGAAAGTGCAGCCCGGTGGTCGGTTCGTCGAGCACGTACAGCGTGCGGCCGGTATCGCGCTTCGATAGCTCGAGCGACAGCTTCACGCGCTGCGCTTCGCCGCCGGACAGCGTGATGGCGCTCTGGCCGAGCTTCAGGTAGCCGAGGCCGACATCCGACAGCAGCGCGAGCTTGCGCGCCAGCACCGGGACAGCGCCGAAGAACGCGGCGGCATCCTCGACGGTAAAGTCTAGCACCTCGGCGATGTTCCTGCTCTTGTAAAGCACTTCGAGCGTCTCGCGGTTGTAGCGGCGGCCATGGCAACTGTCGCAGGGCACGTAAATATCGGGCAGGAAATGCATCTCGACCTTGATCAGGCCATCGCCCTGGCAGGCTTCGCAGCGCCCGCCCCGGACATTGAACGAGAAGCGGCCGGCTTCGTAGCCGCGCTCGCGCGCGATTGGCGTCCCGGCAAACAACTCGCGGATCGGCGTGAAGAGCCCCGTATAGGTGGCCGGGTTGCTGCGCGGCGTGCGCCCGATCGGGCTTTGATCGACGAGGATGACCTTGTCGAAAAACTCGAGCCCCTCGATCGATACGTAAGGTGCGGGCTCGGCGCCCGAGCCGTAGACGCTGCGCGCCACCGCGGCTGCCAGCGTGTCGTTGATCAGTGTCGACTTGCCGGAACCCGAGACGCCCGTGATGCACACCAGGAGGCCCACCGGCAGCTCGAGGTCGACGTGCTGCAGGTTGTTGCCGCGCGCGCCGGCCAGGCGCACCCAATCCAGACCTGGCGGCACTCGCGCTGTCGGCACCTCGATACGTTTTCTGCCAGAGAGGTACGCACCGGTCAGCGAGGCTGGCGCACCCTCGATTTCCGGTGCGGCCCCGGTCGCGACGACCTCGCCGCCGTGGACGCCCGCGCCCGGCCCCATGTCGACGACGTGATCGGCGGCGCGAATCGCGTCCTCGTCGTGCTCGACGACTAGTACCGA
>JAHEDN010000414.1:0-1286 GCA_024641225.1 Burkholderiales bacterium
ACAGTTCCGAGGTTGCCTGGGCCCACGCCGACAGCGGGTTCATCAGGCGCCGCTGCAGTTCATGCAGGTGGTAGAGCAAGCCGCCCTCCGCTCAACATGTTCGTCCTGGAAGCCCTGGGTTGCCGGCTGCTGCGACCGACGCTCACCCAGGATCGATGCCGCCGATGCAAACCGGAACCTTCCTGCAGCAGGCGCGAGGACAAGTGGTCAGGCCAATCGGCTGCGCGAGCTTACCCCATGCAGTGGCCGCTGCGACGGGGTCTCCTACCAGTAGTTCTCGACTGCCAGGTGACCCGGCGCGCCGCGGCGCGAGGTCGTGTAGCCGCGGCCCGCCAGCAGCTTGCGCGTGTCGTCGACCATCTCCGGATTGCCGCAGATCATGATCCGCGAGCGTGCATGATCGAATCGCAGGCCGACCTGCGCCTCGACAGAGCCGTCCTCGATCGCCGCAGGGATCCGGCCGGCCAGCGCGCCCGGCACGGCGGCGCGGGTCACCGCCTGCACGTAATGAAGCTTGCCGGCCATCGGCGCGAACAGCTCATGGCTGCGGAATTCCTCGATGGTCTCGGCGTAGGCGAGCTCGTTCAGGTAGCGCACGCTGTGCACGACGATGAGGTTCTCGTACAGCTCCCAGGTACGCGGGTCCCACAGTATCGAGATGAAAGGCGCCAGCCCGGTGCCGGTGGACAGCATCCACAGGTCGGCGCCGCCTTCGAACCTGTCGAGCGTCAGGAAGCCGTAGTTGGTCTTCTCCACGTACACCGTGTCGCCGACCTTGAGCCGCGCGAGTTCGGAGGTGAACTCGCCGCCGGGCACGACGATCGAGTAGAACTCGAGGTGCTCGTCGTAGTCGGCCGAAACGATCGAGTAGGCGCGCCAGGCGATCTTCTCGCCTGACGGATTCTTCGGATTGTTCGGATCGGGCTTCTTCACGCCGAGGCGGGCGAACTGGCCGGGCACGAAGCGGAAGCCCTTGAAGCGGGTGAGGCGGAAGGAAAAAAGGTTCGGCGCCCACGGATGGATCCACTGGATCTTCTCCGCGGTGTATTTGTCGGGAGCGACCATATCTCAGGCGCTTCGCGTGTACGCGTCGCTTCGCGACGCACGTGCACGCGAAGCGGTGAAATTGGCGTGGCGGGCTTGGGGCGGCCCGGCGCCTGCCACGTAATCAAATGCCACGAAAAGGCGTGCGGCCGGGCGGCGCGATAACAAGAGCAACGAAAGGGCAGCCGGCGCCGTCACGGCGGCGAGGCGGCGGCACGCGATCAACGCTCGAGGTACTTCAG
>JAHEDN010000414.1:1296-3035 GCA_024641225.1 Burkholderiales bacterium
CTCCGCGGTGTATTTGTCGGGAGCGACCATGGGTCAGGCGTTCAAGGTGTACGCGACGCTGCGCGTCGCACGTGCACCTTGAACGGAAAAGTTGGCGCAGCGGGCTTGGGGCGGCCCGGCGCCTGCCGCGATATCAAATGCCACGAAAGGGCGTGCGGCGCAGCGGACCAGTCTGGTCAACGCTCGAGGTACTTCAGCTTGTCGCGGACGTCTTTCCATTCGTCGGCGTCTTCCGGGTGCGGCTTCATGCGCGTGATGGAAGGCCACTTCTGCGACAGTTCGACGTTCAGCGCGATGAACTCGCGCTGGTCCTCGGGCACGTCCTCCTCGGCGTAGATGGCGTTGACCGGGCACTCGGGAATGCACACCGCGCAGTCGATACACTCGTCGGGCTCGATGACGAGCATGTTCGGCCCCTCGCGGAAGCAGTCCACGGGGCAGACGTCGACGCAGTCGGTGTACTTGCACTTGATGCAGGATTCAATGACGACGTGAGTCATCGGAGCTGGCAGCAGTCGCGTTGAAGGCAGTTATTCTACGCGGCGCACCGCAGCATCCTGCTGCGAGTCCGTGTCCGCCAAGGGGGAAAGGATGGTCGTATCCACCGTGCGCCGCCGCCTGCTGGCCGCTGCGGCCGCCACTGCCGCGCTGCCCTCGATCGGACGCGCGCAGACGGCGCGGCCGATCCGTATCGGCGAGATCAACAGCTACTCGACGATCCCTCAGTTCCTGGTGCCGTATAGGAAGGGCTGGGAACTCGCCGTCGAGGAAGTCAACGCCGCGGGCGGACTGCTCGGTCGCCGCGTCGAGGTGATCGCACGCGACGATGCCGGCAAGCCCGACGATGCCGTGCGCCATGCCACCGAACTGGTGTCCGGCGAGAAGGTCGACCTGCTGGCGGGCACGTTCCTGTCCAACGTCGGCCTGGCAGTGTCGGACTTCGCGCTGCGCAACCGGCGGGTGTTCCTCGCCAGCGAGCCGCTGACCGACGCGCTGGTGTGGGAAAAGGGCAACCGCTACACGTTCCGGCTGCGCGCCAGCACGCACATGCAGAGCGCGATGCTGGTCGAGGAAGCGGCGAAGCTGCCGGCCAGGCGCTGGGTGACGATCGCGCCGAACTACGAATACGGGCAGAGCGCGGTGGCCAGCTTCAAGGCGTTGCTCAAGCGCGCGCGTCCGGACGTCGAGTTCGTCGCCGAGCAGTGGCCGGCGCTGGGCAAGATGGAGGCCGGCAGCACCGTGCAGGCGGTGCTCGCCGCGCGGCCGGACGCGGTATTCAACGTCACCTTCGGCGCCGATCTGGCCCGCCTCGTGCGCGAAGGCAATCTGCGCGGGCTCTTCCCGCGCGTGCCGACCGTGAGCCTGCTGTCCGGCGAGCCGGAATATCTCGACGTGCTGAAGGATGAGACGCCGAAAGGCTGGATCGTGACCGGCTACCCGTGGGACCAGATCGCCACGCCCGAGCATGCGAAATTCTTCAACGCCTATTACAAGCGGTACGACGACTATCCGCGGCTCGGTTCGGTGGTCGGCTACGCGGCGATGCAGGCGATCTTCGCCGCCATTGCGAAGGCGAAATCGACCGACACCGAGAAGCTGATCGCCGCGCTGCGCGGCCTGCAGTTTTCGACGCCGTTCGGCCCGGCCACGATGCGGGCGCTCGACCACCAGTCGACGATGGGCGCCTACGTCGGCAAGCTCGCCGTGCGCGAGGGCAAAGGCACGATGGTCGAATGGCG
>JAHEDN010000415.1 GCA_024641225.1 Burkholderiales bacterium
AGACACTGAGCTTCTGGGACGCGTTCCACGGCGCCGGGCTCGGCTCATCGAGCGTCGGCGGCGAATCGCTGTTCCGCTCAGGTGCTGTCGGCCCGCTGCTGCCCGGCACCGAGCACGTGGCGCCGTTCGGCTGCTACCGGTGCGCCTACGGGCATCCGGTCGAGGCCGACGGCCGGCCCGATCTCGACCGCTGCCGCCTGGCCTGCGCGTCGATGGTGCGCTACGTGCTCGAGCGCGAGGGCGACGTCGCCGCCGTGATCGCCGAGCCGGCGCGCGCCGTTCCCTTCTTGCCACCGCCCGGTTACTGGCGGGCGGTGCGCGATGCCTGCCACGCGCACGGCACGCTGCTGGTGTTCGACGAGATCCCGACCGGGCTCGGCAAGACCGGCCGCTTCTTCGCCGCCGAGCACGACGGCGCGGCGCCGGACATCGTCGTGCTCGGCAAGGCGCTCGGTGGCGGCGTGCTGCCGATCGCGGCGTGCATCGCGCGCAGCGGGCCGCCGGCATGCGCACAGGCCAGCAAGCTGCCGCCAACGCTCGATGTCGCCGGCGAGTACGCCTACGGCCACTACACGCACGAGAAGAACCCGGTCACGGCGCGCGCCGCACTGGCCACCCTGGAGGTGATCGAGCGCGAGGGACTGGTCGAGAACGCCGAGCGCGTCGGCGAGCATGCGCTGGCGCGGATGCAGGAGATGAAGCGCAAGCATCCGTTGATCGGCGACGTGCGCGGCCGCGGCTTCCTGCTCGGCATGGAACTGGTGGGCGACCGCGCAACGAAGACCCCGGCCGGCGACGCTGCGGAAAGCGTGCTGTACCGCGCGCTGTCGCGTGGCCTCTCATTCAAGACCACGATGGGCAATGTGCTGACGCTGACCCCGCCGCTTGTCACGACGCGCGAGCAGATGGACCGCGCGCTCGACATCCTGGACGAATGTCTCGCGGAGGAGGCGCGCGCATGAGCGCCGCCCGGCCGCCCGAAGGCGCTCGCCCTCCTCGCGGGGAACAACGCGCAGCGCGAAGGGGGCAACGGTGAGTCCGCGCCGCAAGGCCGTGCGCACCGATGCCGAACTCGAGTGCCCGCATCTCGACGCCGGCCTGCGCGCGCGCGGCATCGACCTCGTGCTGCTGCCCGATGGCGTGGCCGAGAGCGAACTGGCGCGCGAGGTCGGCGACGCCGACCTTCTGCTGATGTGCTACGCGCCGATCACCGCGCACGTCATCGAAGGAGCGCAGCGGTTGCGCGGCATCGTCAAGTACGGCGTCGGTATCGACGCAATCGACATCGAATCCGCCAAGGCGCGCCGCATCCCGGTCGTCAACGTGCCCGAATACGCCGAGCGCACGGTGGCCGAGGGCGCGTTCGCGCTGCTGCTGGCGCTGGCGAAGAAGCTCGCGCCGATGCACGAGGCGATGCGCAGCAACGGCTGGCTGTGGCCGAGCGCGCCGTGGCTCGCCTCCGACATCGCCGGCAAGACGCTGGGGCTGGTCGGCGTGGGCCGCATCGGCCGCAGCATGGCGCAGATGGCTGCCGGCTTCCGGGCCCGAGTGCTCGGTTTCGATCCGCACGTTGCCGCCGGCGAGATGCGCGCCGCGGGCGTCGAGAAGCACGACAGCCTGCAGGCGATGCTTGATGAATGCGACTTCGTCTCGATCCACTGCGTCCTCAACGACACCACGCGCGGACTGATCGGACGGCGCGAGTTCGAATGCATGAAGCCGGGCGCGATCCTGATCAACGTCTCGCGCGGGGCGCTCGTCGACGAGGCCGAACTGCTGCGGGCGCTGCAGGACGGCCGGCTTGGTGGCGCCGGACTCGACGTGTACTCGCAGGAGCCGCTGGCCCTGAGCGGCCATCCCTTGAGCGCGCTGTTCGGCATGGACAACGTGATCCTGATGCCGCATCTCACCTTCTTCACCCTCGAGGCGATGCGGCGACTGGAGGACGAAACCCTCCAGCGCTGCGACGAACTGCTGGCCGGCGGTCCGGTGCTCGTGAAATCGCGCGACCCGCGACTGACATCGCAGCGGCACGGCGTGCGCTTTGGCTGAGCGTATGCGCGGCCTGATCGGACCCACGAACGCAGACAACTGACGGAGAAAGGCATGCTGCTCAGCGTCACGTCGATCTGCGCCGGCGCATCGGCCGGCGCCCTGCTGCGCTGGCTGCTCGGCACCTGGCTGAATCACCTGTGGCCGAACATCCCATTCGGCACGCTGGCGGCGAACCTGGTCGGCGGCTACCTGATCGGCCTGGCCTTTGCGTACTTCTCGGGACTCCCGATGCTGTCGCCCGAGTGGCGCCTGCTGATCATCACCGGCTTCCTCGGCGGGCTGACCACGTTTTCCACGTTCTCGCTCGAGGTGGTCACCTCCGCGCAGCGCGGCGACCTGACCTCGGCAGCGGCGATCGTCTTCCTGCACCTGCTCGGGTCGCTCGCCTGCACGGTGCTTGGCATCGCCACGTTCAACTGGGTCAAGGCCGGGTAGGAGGCAACGATGCAGGGATACCAGATCACGTTCTTTACCCAGCAGGACCGCAAGCAGGACGGCCGCCCGCTCGCCGACTGGCTTGTCGAAAGCGCGCGCGGCCTCGGCGTGCACGGCGCCACCGCGCTGCTCGGCGCCGAAGGCTTCGGCGCCCACCGGCGCATCCATTCGGCGCGATTCTTCGAACTGGCCGACCAGCCCGTCGAGGTGACGATGATCGCGACTGTCGAGGAGACCGAGCACCTCTTCGCTCATCTGCACGAGCACCGCGTGCACGTGTTCTACGCCCGCACCCCGGTGGAGTTCGGCACCATCGGCGAGGACGGCGCGTAGGTGCAGCGTCAGGGGAGACCCTGCGGCCTTCCCTATTGAAAACCGTCGCGCGGCGCGCGACAGTAGCGGGCGGGCGATGCCATCGGGCATCCCCGTCTGCCGCGAACCGCCGGCAGTCCCGCATTGCAGGATCGACCGAAACCACAGATGGAGTCCGCCGCGCCTCATTCCGCCGCCGGCAGCACGACAAGCGTGACCGCGCTGGC
>JAHEDN010000416.1 GCA_024641225.1 Burkholderiales bacterium
TATCAAGCGATTCAACAGGCGTTCCGGTAAGGAAAAGAAGCAATAGCTTCCACCAGACGGCGGGAAACCGCGCCCATGGCGACCTGAACGGCGACCATGGCTGGGCGCCGGCCGCTTTCATCCTTTCTTCACTTCGGCTTCGGCTGCGCTTCGAACTGTCATCAAGCGACGTGCGCACAGTTCGTTGCGTGCGTGGCCACCGTGGCTGCGCCGATCGAGGAAGAACAACGATGTCGCTTTCCAATGTCGTGCTCGAAGGTGCGCGGCGCGCCGCGACCTACGCCGCGATGCTGTTCAGCCTGAATGCTGCTGAACCAGCCGCCGCGCAGTCGACCGTCGCGCAGCCGCGGACGGCCGCGCCGCTGGCGGTCGAGGGGTCGGTTTCGGACTCGGGCCTGACACTCACCGCGCACCATTTCGATGTCCGCATTGCCGACGACGAGGCGTCGGTGCGAACGTTGCTGCTGTTGCGCAACGACACGGCCGCCGCGATCTCGACCCAGTACATCCTGCCGTATCCCGCGCGCGTCGTCCGCGGCGACGACTGGACCGTGCTGGGTCGAGAGGACATCTCCACGCTCTGCGACGAGACCGACCTGTCGCCGGTGGCGGCCGAGCAGGCCGAGACAGCGCCTGGGCGGCTGGCGCGACGTCACGATGTCATCGTGGTCAAGTCGGGCCAGCAGATCACGCTGGAAGTGCTGCGCCAGGTGCCGGTCGTCGCGACGGATGGAGTCAAGCGGCTGCAGTTGCGGCTGCCCGTCGATCGCGGCGCGCCTTGGGTGCCGCGCTTTACTGCCGATGTCCGGGTCGAGGCCGACCGGCCCATCGTCCGGCTGGAATCGCCGACGCACGAGGCGCTGGTCGACGGCGTCGGCAGCCGCACCGCGCTGCTGTCCGTGGCCGACGGTTTCGTCTACCGGCAGGAGCAGCTTGCGGTGGAGTTCGAATTGGAGGGGGCCGGGCGCAGCACCCCGATGGCTGCGCTCGACGGCGCGCCTGCCGCGCGCAACCGGTGAGGCGGCGATGAACGGCTTGCGCGTGTTGCGACTGGCGCTTGCCCTCGCGGTGCTGCTGCCGACGGCCCTCGCTGCGCAACCTCCTGCGACGCGCAGCCTCGCCCCGTACTTCGTCGTCGAGGGCAGCACGCCGGGCGTCGATGCGCTGCCGCTGAAGCGAACCGAGGTCGAGGCGACGATTGCCGGCGTGATCGCCGACGTCCGGGTCACGCAGATCTATCGCAACGAAGGCAGCACGCCGATCGACGCGCGCTACGTGTTCCCGGCCTCCACGCGCGCGGCGGTGTATGCGCTGCGGCTGCGTGTCGGCGATCGCGCTGTCGACGCGAAGATCCGCGAAAAGCGGCAGGCGCGGCGCGATTTCGAACAGGCGAAGCGCGAAGGCAAGAGCGCGTCGCTGCTCGAGCAGCAGCGGCCGAACGTGATGCAGATGGCGGTCGCCAACGTGCTGCCCGGCGACGAGATCGCGGTGGACCTGCGCTACACGGAAACGATCGTGCCGACCGACGGCACCTATCGCTTCGTGGTCCCGACCGTCGTCGGGCCGCGCTACAACGGTGGCGCGTCGCCGGATGGCGAGGCGACCGAGAGTCACCGGGCGGAGGCCTGGATTGGGCAGCCAACGCTTCGAAGCGGCGTGCGCAGCAACGCGCCGTTCGCGCTGACCGCGACGATCCGGTCGCCGCTGCCGATCGCCACCATCCGCTCGCCGTCGCATGTGATCGAGGTGCACGGGGAAGGCAACCGCGAGGTCCGGATCGATCTGCCGCCCGACGCCGCCCACGCCGACCGCGATGTGGTGATCGACTACGCGCTCGCCGGCCAGGCGATCGACGCCGGCGTGCTGGTTCACGAGGGCGTCGACGAGAACTACTTCCTGCTGCTGGCCCAGCCGCCGGCGCGCGTCGAAGCCGGCGAGATCGTGCCGCGCGAGTACGTGTTCATCGTCGACGTGTCTGGCTCGATGCACGGCTTTCCGCTGAACACCGTGAAAACGCTGCTGCGCGAACTCATCGCACGGCTGCGGCCCACGGACACCTTCAACGTGATTCCGTTCGCGGGCGGCCATTCGCTGCTGCATCCCGCGTCGGTCGTGGCGACCGAAGTCAACGTCGCGCGCGCGATCCGCTTCATCGAAGGCCAGAGGGGCGGCGGCGGAACCGAACTGCTGCCGGCGCTGCGCACCGCGCTCGCCATGCCTGCGGATGAAGGCCGCGCGCGCACATTCATCGTCGTCACCGACGGCTACGTGACGATCGAGAAGGAGGCGTTCGATCTGGTTCGCGCCAACCTCGGCAAGGCCAACCTCTTCGTCTTCGGCATCGGCTCGTCGGTCAACCGCTTCCTGGTCGAGGGGTTGGCCCGCGCGGGCCAGGGCGAGCCCCTCTTCGTACTCAACGCGCAGCAGGCGGAGGCCGAGGCAGCGCGACTGCGCGCGATGATCGAGCAGCCGGTGCTGACCCGCATCCGGGTGACGTTCGACGGCTTCGACGCCTACGACCTCGATACTCCGCAGGTACCGGATCTGTTCGCGCAGCGGCCGGTGGTCATCAGTGGCAAGTTCCGTGGCAGGGCGACGGGTCGCATCGAGGTCGAAGGCCTGGCCGCCGGCGGCGCGGTACGGATACCTATCGATGTGCAAGGTGCAGCGGTGCGCGACGAGACACCGGCGCTGCGCTACCTGTGGGCGCGCAGCCGCATCGCGCGACTGGGCGACTTCAGCAGGCTCGGCCGCGACGACGAGGCGGTGCGCGAGATCACCCGGCTCGGCCTGGAGCACAACCTGCTGACCGACTACACGTCGTTCATCGCCGTCGATCACGTGGTGCGCAATCCCGGCGGCAATGCGACGACGGTCGACCAGCCGCTGCCGCTGCCGCAGGGCGTGAGTCATCTCGCCGTCGGCCAGGTGCCAAGCACGCCGGAGCCCGAGTTCGCATTGCTGGCAATGCTGGCCGCAGGTCTGATGTGGTGGCAGCGCCGTCGCCGCGGGACGCGCCATGG
>JAHEDN010000048.1 GCA_024641225.1 Burkholderiales bacterium
CAAGGTCATCGCCGGCTGCGGGCCCAGCCGCGATTTCAAGAAATGGCTCGACGAGCAGAAAGCACTCGGCTTCACGTTCCACGCGTCGGTCGGCAACGTTGCGGACTGGGACTCTACAGTCGCGGCCTTCTCAAAGGCCGTGGCCGAGCACGGCCCGATCGACGTGCTGGTCAACAACGCCGGAATAACGCGCGATCGCCTCTTCGTGAAGATGACGCCCGAGGACTGGAGGGCGGTCATCGATACCAACCTGAACAGCATGTTCAACGTCACGAAGCAGGTCGTGCCGAGCATGGTCGAAAGGGGTTGGGGCCGCGTCATTCAGATTTCGTCCGTCAATGGCCAGAAGGGCCAGGCCGGGCAGACCAACTACTCGGCGGCCAAGGCCGGCATGCACGGCTTCACGATGGCGCTGGCGCAGGAGGTGGCGAGCAAAGGCGTGACTGTCAACACGGTCAGCCCGGGCTACATCGGTACCGACATGGTGCGCGCGATCAAACCGGAAATCCTCGAGAAGATCGTCGGCACCATCCCGGTCAAGCGGCTCGGCACGCCGGAGGAAATCGGCTCGATCGTCGCCTGGCTGGCCGGGGAAGACTCGGGGTTCACCACCGGCGCCGACTTCAGCTGCAACGGCGGGCTGCACATGGGCTGACGGCGGCGTGGCAAGGCTGGCCGGCCCGACGGATCGCGCCGGCCGGCTCTCCATCTGGCCGGTCGCAGTGGTCGCAGCCGCGGCATCCCTTGTATTGGCTACAATTTGCTGCACAAGCGTGGTGCCAGCGACCGGCGCGCCGCGCCGCAGCAGATGCCGCCGGCAAACGAGGGAGACATGCAGATGGCTGCCGTACGACTGATCAAGAAGTATCCAAACCGCCGTCTGTACGACACTCAGACGAGCAGCTACATCACGCTCGCCGATGTCAAGCAACTTGTGCTCGACCAGGAGGAGTTCAAGGTCGTCGATGCCAAGAGCAACGAGGACCTCACGCGGCAGATCCTGATGCAGATCATCCTCGAGGAGGAACAGGAAGGGCAACCGATGTTCACGCCGCCGGTGCTGTCGCAGATCATCCGCAGCTACGGCAACGCCATGCAGGGGATGATGGGCTCGTACCTCGAGAAGAACGTGCAGGCGTTCGTCGACATCCAGAACAAGTTGCAAGAGCAGAGCAAGGCCTTCTACGACACCAACAAGGTCGGCCCCGAGATGTGGACCCAGTTCGTCAACATGCAGGGTCCGATGCTGCAGTCGATGATGTCGAGCTACATCGAGCAGTCGAAGGACCTGTTCATGCAAATGCAGGAGAACATGAGCAAGCAGGCACGCTCGATGTTCACCGGATTCCAGTTCCCGCCGGAAAAGAAGTGAAGGGTGATGGCGGCTAAAGCCGCCAAGTGACGCCCGCTGCGCGGGCGATGACCTGAGCACGGCGCGCAGCGCCATCACAGCGGCCGCAGGCCGCGTCATCCTCACCGACCGCGGCCATTTCCTTGGCGATTCCCAAGACCCCCACCGTCGGCTTCGTCTCGCTCGGCTGCCCCAAGGCGCTGGTCGACTCCGAGCGCATCGTCACCCGGCTGCGCGCGGAGGGTTATGCAATGAGCGGCAGCTACGAGGGCGCCGACCTGGTCGTCGTCAACACCTGCGGCTTCATCGACGCGGCCGTGCAGGAGTCGCTCGACGCGATCGGCGAGGCGCTCGACGAGAACGGCCGGGTGATCGTCACCGGCTGTCTCGGCGCGCGCACCGACGGCGGCGAGAACCTGGTAACCAGGGTCCATCCCAAGGTGCTCGCTGTCACCGGTCCGCATGCCGCCGACGAAGTGCTGGTGCACGTCCATGCGCACCTGCCCAGGCCGCATGACCCGTTTACGGACCTGGTGCCGCCAGCCGGCATCAAGCTGACCCCGAAGCATTACGCCTACCTGAAAATCGCCGAGGGCTGCAACCATCGCTGCACGTTCTGCATCATTCCGTCGATGCGCGGCGACCTCGTCAGCCGGCCGATCGGCGAAGTGATGCGCGAGGCGGAGAACCTGGTCCGGCAGGGCGTGCGCGAGATTCTGGTCATTTCGCAGGACACCAGCGCGTACGGCGTCGACGTCAGGTACAAGCTCGATTTTGTCGGCGGTCGCGCGGTGAAGACGAGGATGAACGTGCTGGTGCAGGAACTGGCCCGCCTCGGCGTGTGGGTGCGGTTGCACTACGTCTACCCGTACCCGCATGTCGACGAGGTCGTGCCCCTGATGGCCGACGGCAAGGTCCTGCCCTATCTCGACGTTCCGTTCCAGCACTCGCATCCCCGCGTGCTCAAGGCGATGAAGCGGCCGGCCTCCGGCGAGAGAAACGTTGAGCGGGTCCGCGCCTGGCGCTCGATCTGCCCGGACATAACGATCCGGTCGACGTTCATCGTCGGCTTTCCCGGAGAGAGCGAGGCCGAGTTCGAGTACCTGGTGCAGTTCCTGCGCGAGGCCGAACTCGACCGGGTCGGCTGCTTTGCGTATTCGCCGGTGGCAGGCGCATCGGCGAACGCATTGCCCGGGCAGTTGCCCGACGAAATTCGCGAGGAGAGGCGGGCGCGCTTGATGCAAGTGCAGGAGCAGATCTCGGCGCAACGTCTGGCACGCAAGGTCGGCGGTGTGCAGCGCGTCCTGGTCGACGAGGTGGGACCGAAGCTCGCGGTCGGGCGCACCGCAGGAGACGCCCCCGAGATCGACGGCGTGGTCTACGTCCGCAGCGGGCAGCGACCCATCGCGGTCGGCGACTTCATCGACGTCAAGATCACGTCGGCCAGTCAGCACGATCTGCGCGGCACACTCGCATGACGACGAAGTACGTGCTGTATACGGCTCGCCGTTCGGGAGCCGCCAGCGTCGAGGTGATGCTGAGCGCGCTCGGGCTCGACTTCGAACTGAAGGACGCGACCCCGTGGAGCGAACCGCCGGGCCCGTGCTTCGAGGAACTGAAATCGGTGAATCCTCTGGGCCAGTTGCCTACGCTGGTCACGCCAGGGGGCGAGATCCTGACCGAAAGCGTCGCGGTGCTCTGGACCCTGCTTGAGCGCCACCCCAGCGACTGGGTGCCGGCGACTTCCACGCGGGACCGCGCCGCCTGTCTGCGCTGGATGCAGTTCGCGTCCTCGACCGCCTATGCGGCGGTGGGCGTGGCTGACTATCCGGCGCGCTGGACCACGTCGCGTTCGCCGGCTGCGCGTGCGGCGGTCGAGCGCGCCGCGGTTGCGCGCATGTCGCGCGCCTGGGACATCGTCGCGCAGGCCTTTCCGCAGAAGACCGGTTTTCTGCTGGGCAAACGCCCGTTCGTCTGCGACGTCTATCTCGCCAACCTGTCGCGGTGGTGGAGGATGCGCGACTACCTGACATCCGCTCACCCTTCGTTCGCGGCGATGATGAAGCGGGTCGATGTCTTGCCCGTCGTCGCTCCGGTTTGGGGGCGTCACTGGTCATGACGTCCCGTTTCCGATTTCTTGCGGCATCGATCGTGGCGACGCTGCTCGCGACAGCGGCGCCGGCGGCGGCGCAGATATCGGTCAGTCTCTACGGCGGTTACCTCGGGAGCAGCGGCGTCGATAACGTCGCCAGCGACACGCAGGCGGACATCAAGAGTTCGGCAGCTTTCATGTTCGCACTCGGGACTGAACTGGATGCTTCGCGCGAACTCCAGCTGCAGTTCGGCCAGCAGTCGACCACGTTGTCGCCGGGCGGCGGGGCAGCACCGTTCGACCTCGCGATTCGCTACCTGCATCTCGGGGGTACCGCGTTCATCGACCGGCCCATCGGGCCGGGGCCGTATGCCGTCGGCGGTCTCGGCGCGACTCAGTTCAGCCCGGGCACGTCGGGCTATGGCTCGGAGATCAAGCCGTCGCTCAATGTCGGCTTTGGCTACCACTGGCCGCTCAGCGAACGCGTGGCGCTGCGCGCTGAGGTCCGCGGCTTCTTTACCTTTGTGAATAGTTCGGGCGGATTCTTGTGCACGGGTGGCTGTGTGGCGGTTCTCAAGAGCGACGTGTTCACGCAGTACGGGGCAACTGTCGGTCTGACGGCTCGCTTCTAAGGGAAGGACCGCGTCGCAGGAGCGGTCTTCTCTGTCGAGCCGCTGCGCGGCCACGGCGCGCCTCGATCCATGTCAGGCGGGTCTGGGCCTGACATGCCAGAATGCCCGCCGCATCAGTAGACCATCTTGAGGAGACCATCATGCGTGAAGTCGTTGTCGTCAGCGCCGTACGCACTGCCATTGGCACTTTCGGCGGCAGCCTGAAGGACGTCCCGCCGATCCAGCTCGGCGCCATGGTCGTCAAGGAAGCGCTCGCCCGCGCCAAGGTCGACGGCGGCGAGGTCGGCCACGTGGTCTTCGGCAACGTGATCCACACCGAGCCGAGGGACATGTATTTATCCCGCGTGGCGGCTCTCGACGGCGGGGTCAAGGAACAGACGCCGTGCCTGACGCTGAACCGCCTGTGCGGCAGCGGCCTGCAGGCAATCATCTCGGCGGCGCAGACGATCATGCTCGGCGATGCCGACATCGCCATCGGCGCCGGCGCCGAGAGCATGTCTCGCGCGCCTTACGCGATTCCGGCGGCTCGCTGGGGTCAGCGCATGGGCGACGGCAAGGTTCTCGACATGATGGTCGCCGCGCTGCACGACCCCTTCCACAACATCCACATGGGCGTGACCGCCGAAAACGTGGCCGCCAAGTGGGGCATCACGCGGCAGATGCAGGACGAACTGGCGGTCGAGAGCCATCGCCGTGCCGCTGTGGCAACCAAGGCCGGCCACTTCAAGAGCCAGATCCTGCCGGTCACAATCAAAGGCAGGAAGGGCGACACGGTGTTCGACACCGACGAGCATTTCCGCGACGGCGCCACGCTCGAGGACATGGCCAAGCTCAAGCCGGTGTTCGTCAAGGAAAACGGCACGGTCACGGCAGGCAACGCCTCCGGGATCAACGACGGCGCGGCAGCGGTCGTGCTGATGGCGCGCGAAGTCGCCGAGAAGCGCGGCATCAAGCCGCTCGCGCGGCTGGTCGGCTACGGCCATGCCGGCGTCGATCCGAAATACATGGGCATCGGCCCTGTGCCGGCGACGCAGAACGTGATGAAGAAGACCGGCCTGTCGGTGGCGCAGATGGATGTCATCGAGGCCAATGAAGCCTTCGCGGCGCAGGCCTGCGCGGTGGCGAAAGATCTGGGAGCCGATCCGAAGAAGATCAATCCGAACGGCAGCGGAATCTCGCTCGGCCACCCGATCGGCGCCACCGGCGCGATCATCGCGACCAAGGCGCTGTACGAACTGCAGCGCACCGGCGGCCGCTACGCGCTGGTGACGATGTGCATCGGCGGCGGGCAGGGCATCGCGGCGGTGTTCGAGCGCGCGTGATGCGGCTGGTGGCGAGCGCCGTCCAGCCTGCAGAAAACCGGCAAGTGGCCCCAACCCCGCTGACCTTGCGTCAGTCCGGTGCAAACCACTCCAGCACGCCGGACAGCGGGGCGTAAGCCAGTTCGTACGTGGTTTCGTTCCGGACCGCCGGCGTGGCGCGATAGGCGACCGGGAGGCCCGCGAGTTGCAGCATCTTCAGGTCGTTGGCGCCATCGCCGATGACGATGCTTCGCGTGGTGGCGCAGCCGATCTCGGTACAGGCATCGCGCAGTGCCTGCGCCTTGCCTTCGGCGTCGATGATCTCGCCACCGCCCGGACCGGCGACGCGGCCGGTGAGCCGCCCATCGGCGATGTCCAGTTCGTTCGCGCGCGTGAAGTCGAATCCGAGGCGCGGCTTGATCCGCTCGGCGAAGAACGTGAACCCGCCGGTGACCAGAAGCGTCTTCAGTCCGGCGGCCTTGCAGGCGCCGATCAGTTCCTCCGCGCCAGCGTGCAGGCGCAGCCTTTCCTCATACACGCGCTGGAGCAGCGCGGCGTCGGCACCGGCCAGCATCGCCACCCGCTTGCGCAGGCTTTCCTTGTAGTCGGCGATCTCGCCGCGCATCGCAGCCTTGGTGATTGCCGCGACCTCCTTGCCCTTGCCGGCGCAGGCGGCGACCTCGTCGAGGCTCTCGATGTTGATCAGCGTCGAGTCCATGTCGAGCGCGAGCAGCCGGAAAGCCGCCAGCCTCAGATCGGGCGCTACGAACGCCGCGTCGCACTTCCAGTAGGCGGCGAGCGCGGTGGCCGCCTTGCGCGTGTCGGAATCGTCCTGAATTCCGACCAGGCGGGCACTGTTCAGGCGGCGCAGCACGCGCCGCGCAAGACAGGCGACCCTGAAGGCGTCGACCGCGGCCGTCGGCAGGTCGGCAGATTGGATGACGAGGTCCACTTGGAGAATGACGAATGACCGAGGCTGCGCTGCCGATGACGCGCGCTATCGCTCGTGACGATGGTTAAAGATCACTCGCGGCGCGGCGCCGTCGTTGCGGCGGAACGCCGCATCATTCGTCACGGGCTGAGTGCCTTGAACACCGAGCGCAGCTGTTGCAGCCGGGAATCGAGGTCCGTCGTCTTCGTTGCGATGCGCAGTCGCTCCGGTCCGGCCAGGCGCATGTTCTTCTCCCGCTGCAGCAGCGCAATGAGGCGCGTGGGATCGATCGGGGCGTCGGGGACGAAGGTGAGGATGATGAGCTCGCCCGATGCATCGATCTTCTTGACCCCGAGCGTCTCGGCCCGCAGCCGCAGGCGATGCGTTTCGATCAACGCGCGCGCCGGTTCCGGCAGCTTGCCGTAGCGGTCGATCAGTTCCTCCTGCATCGACTGCAGTGCCTCGTCCGTGTCGCTGCCGGCCAGCTTCTTGTACAGCGACAGTCGCTGGTGCACGTCGTTGACGTAGTCGGGCGGCAGCAGGGCGGGAAGGTGCATGTTGATCTCGGTCACCGCCGCCAGCGGCGCCAGCAGGTCGGGTTCGCGTCCCGAGCGCAGCGCCCGCACCGCGGCATTGAGCATCTGCGTGTACAGGTCGAAGCCGACTTCCTGCATGTTGCCGCTCTGCGATTCGCCGAGCACCTCGCCGGCGCCACGGATCTCCAGGTCGTGCATGGCGAGGTAGAAGCCACTGCCGAGTTCCTCGAGGTTCTGGATCGCCTCGAGCCGCTTTTCCGCGTTCTTCGTCAACGCCTCGACGTCCGGGATCATCAGGTATGCGTAGGCCTGGTGGTGCGAGCGGCCCACGCGGCCGCGCAGCTGGTGCAGTTGCGCCAGGCCGAAGCGGTCGGCGCGGTGGATGATGATTGTGTTCGCCGTGGGCACGTCGATGCCGGTCTCGATGATCGTCGTGCAAAGCAGCAGATTGAAGCGCTGCTGGTAGAAGTCGCGCATCACGCGCTCGAGCTCCCGCTCCGGCATCTGCCCGTGCGCGATCTCGATGCGCGCCTCCGGAACGAGCTCGGCGAGCCGGGCGCGCCGGTTGTCGATCGTCTCCACTTCGTTGTGCAGAAAGTAGATCTGGCCCCCACGCCGCAGCTCGCGCAGGCAGGCCTCGCGCATCAGGCTGGCGCTTTCCTGGCGGACGAAGGTCTTGATGGCGAGACGCCGTTGCGGCGCGGTGGCGATCACCGAGAAGTCGCGGATCCCCTCCAGCGACAGTGCCATCGTGCGCGGGATCGGCGTGGCCGTGAGGGTCAGCACATCGACTTCGGCGCGCAGCGCCTTCAGGCGTTCCTTCTGCCGTACGCCGAAGCGGTGCTCCTCGTCGATGATCACCAGCCCAAGGCGGTCGAAGCGCAGCTCGGGCATCAGCAGCTTATGCGTGCCGATGACGATGTCGATCGCCCCCGAGTTGATGCCGGCGACTGCTGCCGCAACTTCCTTCGTCGAGCGGAAGCGCGACAGCTCCTCGATCCGTACCGGCCACTCGGCGAAGCGATCGCGGAAGGTCTGCGCATGCTGCTCGACAAGCAGCGTGGTCGGGCACAGCACGGCGACCTGCCTGCTGCCGGCGACGGCCATGAACGCGGCCCGCAACGCCACCTCGGTCTTGCCGAAGCCGACATCGCCACAGACCAGGCGGTCCATTGGAAAGCCGGCGGCCATGTCCTGGCGCACGGCGTCGATTGCCGCCTGCTGGTCGGGAGTCTCCTCGAAACCGAAACTATCGACGAAGGCGTCGTAGTCGTGGCCGCTGAACTCAAAGGCGTGGCCCTTGCGCGAAGCACGTACGGCGTAAAGGTTGAGCAGCTCGGCCGCCGTGTCGCGAACCTGCCGGGCAGCCTTTTTCTTTGCCTTGTCCCAGTCGACGCCGCCGAGATGGTGCAGAGGGGCGGCGTCGGGGTCGGCGCCGCTGTAGCGCGAGATCAGGTGCAACTGGGCGACAGGCACGTACAGCTTGGCATCGTTCGCATAGTTCAGGTGGAGGAATTCGGCGGGTCCATCGCCGAGATCCATCGATTGGAGTCCCAGGTAGCGGCCGACGCCGTGCTCGACGTGCACGACCGGATCACCGACGCGCAGTTCCGCGAGGTCGCGGATCATTGCCTCGACATTCGAGGCGCGCTCGCGATGCCGGGCGCGGCTGCGACGCGGGCTGGTCTCGTACAGCTCGGTTTCGGTGATCAGCGCCAGCCGGGCGCGAGGCAGCACGAAGCCACCGTGCAGCGGCGCCACGCCAAGGCAGAGCGGCGCATCGCCGCTGAGGAAAGCGGCGAAGTCGGCGTTGTCTCCGAACGGCAGCGCGTATTCGCGCAGCATCTGCGCGATCGTTTCGCGCCGGCCTGCCGAGTCGGCCAGCAGGGCGACCCGGCCGCCGTCGGCACCGAACGCATCGACGAACTCGCGCAGGTGCTGCAGTGGATCAGGCGCTTTGCGCTGTACCGCCAGCGCCGGGAGCGCCGCGAACTGCTGCGTGTCGCCTTCGCCGAGGGCCAGGCGGGCAAAGGGCTTGGCGGCAACGAAGAAGTCCTCCGGCGACAAAAACAGCCGCGCTGGAGGGAGACAAGGCCGTTGCGTGTCGCGGGCGAGGAAGCGGTAGCGCTCGTTGGTTTCGGTCCAGAAGCGACGGGCAGCGACCTCGATCGGTCCGTGCAGGACAAGCTGGGTGTCCTTGGGCAGGTAATCGAACAGGCTGGCGGTCTGGTCGAAGAACAGCGGCAGGTAGTACTCGATTCCGGCGCTGGCGATACCCTGACCGATATCGCGATAGACGCTGCAGCGGCTCGGGTCGCCTTCGAAGGCCTCCCGCCAGCGGCCGCGAAAGGCGACGCGGGAGGCTTCGTCGAGCGGGAACTCGCGTCCCGGAAGCAGGCGGACCTCCGGCACCGGATAAAGGCTGCGCTGGCTGTCGGCATCGAAGCTGCGGATCGTTTCGATGACGTCGTCGTTCAGGTCGAGCCGGAACGGCAGCACGGCACCCATCGGGAACAGGTCGATCAGACTGCCGCGCACGCAGAACTCCCCGGGGGCGACCACCTGCGAAACGTGCTGGTAACCGGCCTGGATCAACCGGCTGCGCAGTGCGTCGGCGGCGAGACGCTGACCCTGGCGGAAGAAGAATGTGTGGCCGCCGACGTACGACGGCGGTGCCAGGCGACCCAGTGCCGTGGTTGCCGGCACGACCAGCGCATCGAGCGCGCCAGGCGCATCGCGCGCAAGCAGCTGGTGCAGCG
This sequence comes from Burkholderiales bacterium, assembly GCA_024641225.1. Taxonomy (GTDB): domain Bacteria; phylum Pseudomonadota; class Gammaproteobacteria; order Burkholderiales; family Burkholderiaceae_F; genus JADJWR01. The sequence continues at coordinate 9,603 of JAHEDN010000048.1, forward strand.
CCGCGAGGCGCTCGCTGACGAGGTCCTGATGTGGCGAGAGGATGTCGTACGGCAGCGTCTCCCAGTCGGGAAACTGGCGCACCGCAAGTGCCGGATCGAAGTAGGCAATTTCCTCGGACAACCGCTGCGCGTCGAGCGCGTCGGCGCAGGTGATGACGACCAACTGGCCCTGCGCGCGGGCACGGCCGACCATCCTGGCGACGAGCAGCGCGTCGCCCGAGCCCGGTGGCCGGGCAAGGGCGATGCGCGCGCCGGCGCTTGGCGTCGGCACATCAAGTTCGAGCACGGACAGTACGGTTGGATCCACGGGCCTGCGATTCATTCCGGCGATCGGCGGCCGGCACAAAAGGACAACGCGGTGGACGGAATCCGCTCCGACCACCGCGCGCTGGTTATTATAGGAACGCGGCCTCGCCTTGCCCTCGGGCTCCCTCAGTAATCCGCCGCACGACCGATCACGCAGAAGTGAACAAAGCTCCCAAGTACTTCGGATTGATACCGGCGGCCGGCGGCGGCACCCGTTTTGGCGGCGCCGTGCCGAAGCAGTATCAGCTGCTCGGTGCGCGGACGATGCTCGAGCACGCCGTCGAGGCGATGCTCGGCGACCAGCGTGTCGAGCGGGTGCTGATCGTGGTGGCGCCGAGTGATGGCCGCTGGGCGCGCATCGGCTTCGACCGCCGAGTCGCTGTGGCCACCGTGGGTGGCGAGACGCGTGCCGAAAGCGTGCGCAACGGACTGAAGGTTCTGCCCGGGGCCAGCGACAACGACTGGGTGCTGGTGCACGACGCTGCGCGGCCGTGCCTGACTCGTCAGGATCTCGTGCGCCTGCTCGATCGTGTCGGCTCCGATCCGATCGGCGGCCTGCTCGCGCTGCAGGTGACCGACACGGTCAAGCGCGGAGTCGATTTCCGCGTCGAGCAGACGTTGCGGCGCGACGAGACCTGGCTGGCGATGACGCCGCAGCTGTTTCGCGTCGGCACGCTGAAGCGTGCGCTCGACGCGCATGCAAAGACCCACGAGGTCACCGACGAGTCGACAGCGATGGAGCGCATGGGGCTGAAGCCGCTGCTGGTCGCCGCCTCGCCGACCAACATCAAGGTCACCACACGCAGCGACTTCACGATCGCCGAGGCGATTCTCCGCTCGCAGGGCCGGGTCAAGTGATCCGCGTCGGCCTCGGCTACGACGTGCATGCGCTGGTGCCGGGACGGCGGCTCAAGCTTGGTGCAGTGGAGATCGAATCGCCGCACGG